>DATAWG010000039.1 GCA_036267355.1 Pirellulales bacterium
GGACGCAGCTTTTTTCACGACTGGTCGCCGGGCGGTTTCTTCCGCGGGCGGCCGTGGGGGCCAAGCGTTGATTGGAGGTGAGCCGTTTGGCCGTGTGGCGCTGCCAGTCGGGATTGCCGAATGGATTGCCGCGCTGGATCGCATGCCGGACCGCCGCGACTTCCGCCGCCGTTTGCGCGGTGTTGACGTGCTCCAGGCAAGGACAAAAGGACGCAGCTCGTTTCCTGTCCCAAGGCAGAAAACGGGGTCAGAACTATTTACAAGCCGTAGAATGTCGAGGTGAGAAATAGTTCTGACCCGTTTTCCTCCGCCCCTATTTGCCGGAACCAAACGGAATGTTCGCGTTTGGATCGCTTCGAGAACTGCCGTTGGATTTGCGTCGGATTGCGGTAGGCACCGGACTTGCGGAAGCTCGGGATGTACTCCGCGTCGTTCGGTCGTTGGACTGGATCGACGACGGCTCAATACATCTTGTCGTCACCTCTCCGAGTGAACCTCCCGCGCCAATCCTGCACGACAACAGGCCGCAATCGTCTATAATATCCACGCGATTGGGATCGCTGGCGCCGTTTCACATTCCCTAACTGCGATTTCCGAGAACGAAGTGTTCCCGTATGGCGACGCGCGTGCTCACGATCAACGGCGGCTCGTCGAGTATCAAGTTTGCCGTGTATGCGCTCGGCGAGAGGCCCCATAAGGAATTGTCGGGCGAAGTCGATCGCATCGGGCTCGGTCATTCGACGCTCAGTTTCAAAATCTCGGATGGGACATCTTCGCGGCAGACCATCGATGCCGCCGATTCTTCGCGAACCGTCGAGCATCTGATCGCTTGGCTCGACAACCGAATCGGCCTCGAATCGATTGCAGCCGTCGGGCATCGGATCGTGCATGGCGGTCCAAAACTCTGGCAATCGAAATTAGTCGAGTCCGAGACGATCGCCGAGTTGAAGCGGATCAGCCCTTGGGATCCGAATCATTTGCCGGCCGAAATCGCGCTCATTGAAGCATTCGCCGAGCGCTGCCCGAGGTTGCCGCAAGTGGCTTGCTTTGACACGGCCTTTCATCGCGACTTGCCGCGCGTGGCAAAGCTGCTTCCCCTGCCGCGGCAATTGGAAGCGGAAGGCGTGCGGCGGTACGGTTTTCACGGGCTGTCGTTCACGTTTTTGCTTCAAGAACTTGGTCGTGTCGCCGGCGCGGAAGCCGCGGCCGGCCGGGTCATTCTTGCCCACCTTGGCGCCGGCGCCAGCCTTGCCGCGGTGCGCGCGGGAAAATGCATCGACACGACGATGGCCTTTACGCCGACCGCCGGATTGGTGATGGCCACGCGCTGCGGCGACATTGATCCCGGCCTGCTCGTGTATTTGATGCGCAACCGCCATATGACGGCCGATCAGGTCGACGATATGGTCAACCGCAAGAGCGGCCTTTTCGGCATTTCGGAAACCACTCCCGACATGCGCGATCTGCTGCTTCGCCGGGCCGGCGACGAACGGGCAGCGGAAGCGGTGGCGATTTTTTGTTATCAAGTGAAAAAGTGGATCGGGGCTTTCGTCGCGGCGCTGGGTGGGCTCGACACCCTCGTCTTCTCCGGTGGAATTGGCGAGAATGCCGCGGAGGTTCGCCGGCTGATCTGTGAATCGTTGGAATGCTTCGGCATTCAAATCGACGCGCCGCGCAACGAAAGCAATTCCGCGGTGATTTCGCCCGATCGCAGCCGAGCGACCGTGCGCGTCATTCGCACGGACGAAGAATCCGTGATCGTCGCCGCCGTGCAAGCGTTTCTACAAAAGCGTTAAGGGAACCAAGCGACATCGCGACTCGCATGCGGTTTCGCGCGTCGGAAAAAACGGAGGTCCTGCCATGCCAATTTCGCCTTTAGCTGGAAAGCCCGCCCCGCGCGACATGCTGATCGACGTTGCGGCCTTGGACCGCGAATATCATGATCGCCAGCCCGATCTGAGCGATCGGGCGCAACTGGTAGCCTTCGGCACGAGCGGTCATCGCGGCACGCCTCTTCGCGGCACGTTCACCGAGACCCACATTCGCGCCATCACCCAAGCCATCTGCGACTACCGCCGCGGCCAACACATCGACGGCCCGATTTTCATGGGCAAGGATACGCATGCGCTGTCGAGCCCAGCTCAAAATACCGCGCTGGAGGTGCTCGCAGCCAACGCCGTCGAAACGATCATCCAGCCCGACGACGGCGTCACGCCCACGCCCGTGATTTCGCGGGCGATCATCGTCTACAACCGGGGCCGCAAGCAGCATTCGGCCGACGGCATCGTGATCACTCCGTCGCACAATCCGCCGGAAGACGGCGGCTTCAAATACAATCCGCCCAACGGCGGCCCGGCCGACACCGATGTCACCAGTTGGATCCAGCGCCGCGCCAACGATCTGCTGAAAGCGAACAATGTGGAAGTGAAGTTGGTGCCGCTTGCTGCCGCCCTCCGCGCCGACACGACGCACCAGCAGGATTACGTCCGCCCGTATGTCGACGATTTGGCAAGCGTGATCGATATGGAGGCGATTCGTTCGGCCGGGCTCAAATTGGGCGTCGATCCGCTCGGCGGCGCGGCGGTGCATTATTGGGAGCCGATCGTCGAACGCTATGGTTTGGACATCACGGTCGTGAACAAGACGGTCGATCCGACGTTCGGCTTCATGACGGTCGACCACGATGGCCAAATCCGCATGGATTGCTCGAGCCCGTATGCGATGGCGCGGCTGGTCGGGCTGAAGGACAAGTTTCGCGTTGCGTTTGCCAACGATCCCGATTCCGATCGGCATGGGATCGTCACGCCCGGCGCGGGGCTAATGAATCCGAATCATTTTCTGGCCGTCGCCATTCGCTATCTGCTCACGCATCGCCCCGACTGGCCGGCGAGCG
Source organism: Pirellulales bacterium (assembly GCA_036267355.1). NCBI lineage: Bacteria > Pseudomonadati > Planctomycetota > Planctomycetia > Pirellulales > Pirellulales bacterium. Next base: position 2,894 of record DATAWG010000039.1, read on the forward strand.
CTGCGGTCGGCAAGACGCTGGTCTCCAGCAGTATGATCGACCGGGTGGTCGGACGGCTTGGCCGGAAGCTCTCGGAAGTGCCGGTGGGGTTCAAATGGTTCGCGCCGGGCTTGTTCGACGGTTCGTATTGTTTCGGCGGCGAAGAGAGCGCGGGAGCGAGTTTCTTGCGCCGCGACGGCACGGTGTGGACGACCGACAAGGACGGCCCGATCATGGACCTCTTGGCCGCCGAAATCACGGCCGTCACGGAGAAAGACCCCGGCCAACATTATCAAGAGCTGGCGGCCCAATTCGGCACCTCGTATTACACGAGGATCGATGCGCCGGCCACGCCCGAGCAAAAATCCCGCCTGGCAAAGCTTTCGCCCGAAGCGGTGCGGGCCGACACGATGGCCGGCGAGCCGATCGTGGCCAAGCTGACTCGGGCTCCCGGCAATGACGCGGCGATCGGCGGCTTGAAAGTGGTCGCAGCGAATGCTTGGTTCGCCGCCCGTCCCTCCGGCACCGAGGATATTTACAAGATCTACGCGGAAAGCTTTACAAGCCAATCGCATCTGAACTCGGTTGTCGCCGAAGCCCAAAAGATCGTCGCCGCGGCATTGGGCTGAAGAATTCGCACCAGTCGTTCCCAGTGTGCCACGGGCCCGGCTGTGTGCCACTGGCCCGGCTGTGTGCCGCTAGCCCGCGCAGTCGGCCAGTGCCGGCAGGAGAGCAAAGCTCGAATCCCCGAACAATGGCTAAACGAAGGCCGTCTGTCTAGGTGCAATTCCACCTAGGCTTCCCGTTTCCCCCCTGAGCTGACGAATGGCCATGCCAACCTGCATTCACACTGGCCGACTGCGCTGGCCAGTGGCACACGGAACGCCAGTGGCATATCGAACACGCGAAAGAGCACCTTATTTTCGAGCGACAAGCGACACTTTCAGCATGATCTCTCTTGACGCAAACGGGCGACCACCGTAACTTTGCCCGACCGTCGGCCACGCCGTTGGCAATGCTTTTCCGGCGCTCCGCGAGGGTCGGCCTTATCCCGTCATCGCGGCCCACAATCGAATCTGCAACCTGAGGGTGTTTCCATGGATGGATCTCCCGGCAAGTGTTCGTCGGCATCGGCAAGCGACTCCTCTTCGGCCCACGTTTCCGTGCCGGTTCCGCTGCTGGATATGAGCCGGCAATACGAGCCGCTCCGCGAGGCCATTCGGGCGGCCATCGATCGGGTTTGCGAGTCGGGACGATTCATTTTGGGTCCCGATTGCGAGCAGTTCGAGCGATCGATCGCCGCTTTTGCCGGCGCGCACCACGCGATCGCCTGCGCTTCCGGCAGCGATGCGCTGTTGCTGGCGTTGATGGCGTTGCGGATCGGCCCCGGCGATGAAGTGATCTTGCCCTCGTACACGTTTTTCGCAACCGCAAGCGCCGTTTGGCGATTGGGGGCAACGCCCGTGTTCGTCGACATCGACCCGGCGACGTTCAATATCGATCCGCAAACGATCGCCGCCCGTGCCACCGGCGCCACCAAAGCCATCCTGCCGGTGCACCTGTTCGGGCAATGTGCCGACATGGAGGAGATTTGCCGGGTAGCCGAGCGGCTGAATGTTCCGGTGATCGAAGACGCGGCCCAAGCGATCGGCGCGGGTTATCGCGGCCGTTCGGCGGGCACGCTTGGCGATATGGCCTGTTTCAGTTTTTATCCGACGAAGAATCTGGGCGGCTTTGGCGACGGCGGGATGCTGACCACCAATTCGCACGAACTGGCCGCGCGGCTGCGGCTATTGCGGGCCCACGGCATGGAGCCGCGCTACTATCACAAAGTGGTCGGCATCAACAGCCGATTGGATTCGATCCAGGCGGCCGTGCTGCAGGTGAAACTGCCGCACTTGAATCGCTGGGCCCAACTGCGGCGAGCCAACGCCGAGTTGTATCACGAACTGTTCGCCGAATATGGATTGGAGCAGGTGTTGGCACTGCCTGCCACCGCGGCCGGATGCATGCATGTTTGGAATCAGTATGTGATTCGCGTGCCCGACGGGAGGCGCGATGCGCTGCGCACGCATTTGTCGAGCGCCAAAATCGGCTCGGAAATCTACTATCCGGTTTCGCTGCACCAACAAGAGTGCTTCCGCAGCTTGGGCTATACGGCAAGCAGCCTGCCGGAATCGGAGCGCGCGGCCCGGGAAACCCTGGCTTTGCCGATTTTCCCCGAACTGCGTGAGTTGGAGCAGCGGGCGGTGGTCGGCCGAATTGCCGAGTTCTTCGGTGCCCAAAAGCCGGCCACACGCGTAAAACGCCCGAAATTCCTCGACCGCCGCGGTGCGAGCAAGCCGGTTTAGTTTCTTACGCATGAATCCTGCGGGCATGTCACTGGCTCTGCCAGTGTCTTCGTTGGTGGAGCGTGTCAGCTCGACGCACACTGGCAGAGCCAGTGGCACACGAGAGCGACTACTCTGCCGTTAGCGTGCTTTGCATTTGCGGCTCGGCCGGCTTAGGCGAAGCGCGAACCTTGCCGCCGCGAGGGCCGTCGTTGACTCTTCCGAGGTCGGGCGCTAGGATTCGGCGGTTCGGAACGGAGCGGGGAACGAGGACGCCGGCATGTCGCGCAGATTCCGCATTCCGCTGATTATCGTCGGCGCGTTGTTGCTGCTTCTGTGCGGCGGCGGCATTTGGCTTTGGCTGGCATTTCGCCATGTGCCGCATTTTTACGTCGAAGCGCTGGCCATGGATTCGGCCGAGCAGCAGCAGGCTAGCGAGAAGATGATTCGACGCACCGCGGAGCTCCGCAACGACGCCCTCAAAGACGGTCATTGGGAAGCCGTCTTTACGGCCGAGCAAATCAACGGTTGGCTGGCCGTCGATCGCGAACGGAATCACCGGCAATTGATTCCCCCGGAATTTCACGACCCCCGGGTGGCGATTCACGATGGCGAATTGATCGTCGGTTGCCGCTATGAAAAGGGGAATGTAAACACGGTGCTCTCGCTCACCGCCGAGGTGTATCTACAGGCACCGAATGTTTTGGGGGTGCGGCTTGAGCGGGCCCGCGCGGGGGCGGTTCCGCTGCCGCTCAACGATGTAATCCATCAATTGCGCAGCGGCTGCGAAAGCATCGGCTGCAAGGTCGAATTGCGGGAAGTAGGGGCCGATCCCCTCTTATTCCTCACGCTGCCGCTGCCGGCCAATCCAGGCCGCGACGGCATCATCCGGGTGGAAACGGTCGAACTCCACGAAGGCGAGCTGCATGTGGCTGGCCAAACCGTGCGTCCGGGCCACACCCGGCACGTCGCCCACTGAGTAGGGCCGTGGCCGAGCAGCCGCGCTTTGGCGCCTCTTATTTGCGGCCTGAAGGCCAGGGAAGGCCCCGTTTGGTCTCCCCCCATGGCGAAAATCTTCCCTGGCCTTCCCTGGGCGACCCCGCCATAACCACTCCCCGATCACCGCATTCCCGACTCGCCCCCCGCCAGTCGCTTTGCCCTGCCGCAACCGGCAGCTATTATGAATGAACCGGCCCGCAGGGGAGGGGACGCAGGCCGACGGCGCCAGGCCAGCGCATGGACGAGCCTCCGTCGTTGTCCCGACAGCCTTCAGCCTGTCGGCCGCAGTTCTTTTCGCATCGGCGGCGATTCCGCAACTTGGAGCCGGATTCTAGTGCACCCTTTCCGCTGGCTCATCCGACTTGCCCTGACGGCAGCGATTGCGCCGTTGCTGCTGAGCGAGCAGGCTCGAGCGCTGGTTGTCGAAGGGGGTTCGACGATCAACACTACTTCGGCCGGCTTCAATAGCATCTTCTACAACGTCGGCAGAGTCGGGAGCAGTTCGACGGTGTATCTCGGCGATGGCTGGGCGATAACGGCGTCGCATGTGAGCGTTTCCATTCCGACCGCCGTCGCCACGTTCGACTTTCCCGGCGGCACGAGCCAATCGTATCAGGTGGTGAACCACGTTTATCTACCCGGTGAGCCCGACCTGCAACTGGTGCAATTGGCGCAAGCGCCACCGCTGCCGTCTATTTACCAGAATATCGCGACCACCACTCCCGCTGCCGGAAGTGTCGTGGCAATGGTGGGCACCGGCTATCGAAACGGCGGGGCGTTGTATTGGAACAACGCCAATAGTTCGTCGAGCGGCGTGCTGATGCTTGGTGCAACCTCGACCAGCCCTTCGGGAGGCACGCCCAACGACATTTCCTCGGATGCGTTCTGGACGACCAAAAACAATTCCTATCCCGCCGGCACCTATCAAGACGCGGGCTTCGCATGGGGCGGCGGCGGAGCACCGCAATGGGGCGAAAGCATCGTCACGTTTACGGGCGTTCCCATCGGCAATACGACGACATTCGGCACGACGTTCTACAATCCCGTCTACGATCCGCCGTCGAGCGCGGCCTGGGATAGCAGCCAATTGCCGGTCGTTACTGCCGAGGTCGCGGCCATCGGTTCGAATATGGCCCAAGTGGCCACTTACGATTCCGGCGGCGGCGTTTTCTCGAATTCCGGCAGCGGATGGAACCTCGCCGGCATCCTCGTCGATCTTGAAGACATCGGCCAAGATCGCGGCACATCCAGCCCTCCAGCGAACGCCGCATATGGCGATCTCTCGTTCGCCGTCGATTTGTCGCAATATGCCACGGCGATTCAGACGGTCGTCAATTCGACCGCAACCTGGTCCGGCGTTACCGGCCCCGGCGCCACGAGCAATTCGTGGGACACCGCCACGGCCGATTGGACCAACGCCGGAAAAAACGGCTCGACCAGTTTCTCCTCGAGCGGCGCGGGCAACGCCATCTTTGGCGACACCAATGCTCAATACGCGATGCGCTTGAACTTGTCGCTCGCAAGCTCGCCTGCCCCGTTCGGCGCGCAAACCGTCACGGTTCAATCGGGCGTTACCGCGAATTCGATTACGTTCACCAACACCGGCGCGGCCAACGGCGGCGCCGATTATTGGTTCGCCAACGCCAGCGGCAATTCGACCGGCATCGGCGGTTCGACCGGCCTGAACATCGGCGGCAACGGCGGCATTGGGGGCGCCGTCTATCTGACCAGCGCGAATAGTTTTACCGGGCCTGTGTCGGTGTTCGTGGGTCGTTTGAATCTGCAAAACGGCTCGGCGCTGGGAAACACGTCGAGCGTCAGCGTCTTTTCAGGCGCCGACCTCGAATTGCAAACCAGCGGCAGCCCGACCACTTTCGGCATCATGGAGTCTGGCACGACGGGAATTTCGCTCAATATCAGCGGCAGCGGAATTGCGGGCGCCGGGGCGATCGCTAATCTCATCGGCAACAACACGTATGCCGGCCCGATCGTCTTGGGAAGCTCGGCGACGATCGGTTCCGATTCCACCGCGTCGGGCGATCAACTCACGCTTACCGGCGGCATCAACACCCAGGGCCTCACGCTCACCTTCGCCGGCCCCGGCGCGACGACGATCGCCGGTGCCGTGACCGGCGGCGGCACGCTGATCAAAACCGGCAGCGGCGCGTTGACTCTCAATTTCGGCGCCAGCGGAGCGCCAACCACGAATCTCGTCGCCAGTTCGACCAGCCTGTCCGTATCCGGCGGCGCAATCGATCTGGTGGGCGGCAGCGCGTCGAACACGTCGTACAGCCAAACCTTCAGCAGCCTTGCAATCAATTCCGGAGCGTCAAGCATCCAGCTCACTGCCAATGCCAACGATCCGTTGCTCTTGTCGCTCGGCAACACGATCAGCCGCGCACCGGGCGGAACAATATCTTTAGGCCTTCCCGGCGGTGCGCAGTCGGCGACCAATGGAATCACGACGACGGCGACGAACCAAGCATCGTCGATCCTCGGCGGCTGGGCCACCGTCGGACAAACCGATTGGGCAACCATCGTCGGCGGCCAGGTCGTCGGACTCTCGACCCAGCCGACCAATTACACCAACGACGCTTGGGCTGCCGGAAACAACACCACCGTAACGGTCTCTTCGAATCCGCCGAGCAGCTCGACCACCAACAGCTTGCGATTCAGCTCCGCCGCGGCCGACACGATCACGCTCTCGGGAACCAACGGCATCATCTCCGGCGGCATCTTGGTGACGCCCGCAGTCGCCGGATTCACCGACACCATCAGCGGCGGAACGCTCGAAGGGGCCGCCGGCGCCGACCTGGTCGTCATTCAAAACAACACCGCTGGCGGCCTCGCCATCGGCTCAACGATCGCCAACAACGGCTCAGCCACCGGACTCACCAAGTCGGGCAATGGCCTGCTAACTCTCGCCTCCGCGAACAGCTACAGCGGCACGACCACGCTCAACGCCGGAACGCTCGCCATCAACAACGCGGCGGCTCTGGGCACCGGCCCGTTTGTGGTCAATGGCGGCACGCTCGACAACAGGTCGGGCAATCTGGTTACCACGACGAATCCGGAAACCTGGAGCGGCAGCTTTGCGTTCCAAGGCTCCGCGGCTCTCAGCCAAACGACCGGCGCGATCACGCTCGCTACGACGCCGACGATTATGCTCGCCGGCAGCGCCAACGCCCTCAGCATCGGCGGTAATATCGGCGGCAGCTACGGACTCGCCATTGCCGGCAGCGGAACGCTCGCTCTCGGCGGGTCGAACACGTTCACCGGCGGCATAACAATCAACGGCGGCACGCTTCGCGTCGGCAGCACGGGGGCGCTGAACGCCAGCGCCCCGAATGTCGTCGCGTTCGGAACCGCCAGCGGCGAGACTCTGAACCTCAACGGCGAAAGTGTGAGCGTCGGCGGATTGAGTTCGACATCGGCCACGGCGATCGTCGAAGCCGCCGCCTCGACACCGACCACGCTGACAATTAGCGGCATCGGGATTTTCAATTTTGCGGGAACGATCGCAAATGGCGGCAGCGGCATCCTGTCGCTCGTGAAATCCGGCACCGGCACGCAAGTTCTCAGCGGCTCCGATTCATATACCGGCACGACCACGGTCAACGGCGGCATTTTGGAATTCGCCGCCGACGCCAACCTGCCAGCCGGCGCATCGCCGAACATCACGGTCAATAGCGGCGGGACCGTTGCCGCGGGCTCGGCCATCGAGCAAACGTTTCTGATCCATCTCACGAGCGGATCCGCCGGCACGGTCGCCTTGGCCGCCAATAGTTCCAACAGTCTAAATTTCAGCAGCGCCGTCGGCGGAGCCAACCTGCCATCGGCCAGCCTCGGCTCGACGGGCAATTACGTCTACAGCGGCACGCTCACGCCGTACGGCTCGAACTACCGTCTCGGCGGAGGCGGAGGACTGCTCACGTTCAATGGCCCATTGAGCGGAGCGAATTCGCTCACGGTGCAAAACGGCGGCTACGTGGCTTTGACCGGCAGCGATTCCTATTCACTCGGTACGACGATCGCCGCCGGCACGACTCTGCTGTTCTCGTCCGATGCCGAACTGGGCGCGGACCCCACGTCGCCGTCGACCAATATCACGCTCGACGGCGGCACGCTTGCAGCTACCTCCACGTTCGCGCTCAACTCGAATCGCGGCATCGCACTCGGCCCCACGGGCGGCACGATCGATGTCGATAGCGTCTCGGGCAGCAATCAAAACACCACGCCAAACTCGCTCACCTATGGCGGAGTGATCGCCGATACCCAAGGCGGCGCCGGCGGCCTCACGCTCACCGACAGCGGCACCCTCGTCATGAGCGGCGCGAACACATATTCCGGCGCCACGACGATCAGTTCCGGCACACTCCGAGCCGGCGCCGCAAACACGATCCCGGAAAACTCGGCCCTCGTGCTCGGCCTCGGCGGCACGGTCGCGCTCAACGGCTTTTCGCAAAGCGTCGGCTCGCTGACCGGCGGCGGCATCGTGACCAACAATAGCGCAACGTCGACGACCCTCACCGTCGGCAGCGACGGCACCAGCCCGTCGGCCTTTTACGGCCTTCTCTCCGACACGACGGCGAGCACTCCGCCGGGCGGCACGTTGGCGCTCGATAAAATTGGCAGCGGCACCCTCACGCTCACCGGCGTGAACACCTACAGCGGCGGCACGTTCGTCACCGGCGGAACCTTGGCCACCGTCTCCGGCGGCACGCTCGGCCCAGGGTTGCTTCAGATTGCCGCGCTCAACGGCGTTTCCCCGCTGGTCGAGATCGGCGCCACGCAAACCGTCGGCTATCTTATCGCTTCGTCGTCCGGAAGCGACGCGGCGCAGCTCGCCGTCGCCTCGGGTGACACACTCACTTCCACGAACGGCCTGACCGCGGCCGGCACGTTGATCGTCGGCGCCGCGGGCTCGGGCACCGGCACCATCGTCGTTGCCGCGGCGCCGACGCTCGTCTCCGGAACCAGTTTGCAAGTGAAGGCCGGCACGCTGGAATTCAATGCCGCCAGCGGCCCGGCGGTCGTCGGCTCCGGAGTCACGGCGACCGTGGCTCCGGCCGCCACCTTGCAACTGGCCGGCAGCGTCGCAGCGTTTTCGGGCGGCCAAGTCGTCAACATCACGAACAACGGCTCGATCACCAGCGGCGGCGGGCTATCGGTCACCGGCACGAACCAAGCCGTCGGCACGATCACGGGCACGGCCACCACTTCCGGCGGTGCGACCAGCTACAGCGGCGACACGATTGTTGGCCCCGGCGCTAGCCTCACCGCCACTCAGATTCTGCAAAACTCGCTTTCGATCGGCGCCGGCGCCACGGTGACAATCAGCCCCGCCGGCGCCGCCGCATCGCAATCCACGGAAAGCCCCGCCGGTGCGCCCGATTCGGCAGCGGCCAGTAGCTCGCCGACCGTGCCCGTTTCGCAGCAAATCGGTCAGCTTCAGCAGCGGATCATCGCGCTGGAGCAATTGGAATCGGCCGATTCCGCCGTGTCGGTAAGCCTGCTCGATGCATCGTTGGCGGCGGCAATCGGTTCGGCTGCGGCGGGCGATAATTCGGCGGCCGCCAATCCGGCCAATGCTTCGACATCCGCCGCCGACATCGCCGCCGACATCGCCGCCGACATCGCGACGCTCGTGAGCGACGAAAACATCTTGCTGGCCAGCGAGGATTTGCCGCCGGTTAGCGCGAGCCAATTGGCCGACGCATTTTCCTCGGCTAGCGCATCGGCGGCGCCATCCGCGGTGCCGGAACCCTCGGGCCTGCTCTTGGCTGTTCTGGGCATCGGCGTTGCCGCCGGTTGCATCCTCCGCCGAAAGGTATTTGCACCGGCTCGAAGTATCTCGAAGGCTTAGGCAGCACGCGTGCCGCTGCACGCTTGTCGAGCGACTCGTTAGCCCGCAGCGCTAGCAAGGGAAGATTGGCACTCTCCCTGGCTAGCGCTGCGGGCTATCGCCGCAGGTGATCGCCGAAACAACAACGCCGTTTGCACAGAGGCAAATCGCCGACAGGTCGGTGCGTCGCACGGCCGTACTGCCGCAGCGGATTCTTGTTTACGCATCTTGGGCTACTTATAATGCCCGCCGGGTTATTATGTTGGCGGGGCCCTTCGGCGTTCGCGCTCTTTCGCCGTCCATTCTTTTGCAGGGAATCTGTCATGACTTATCGACCGGGATTCAATCGCGGTGGCAAAACGCATCTCGGGCGGATCATGATGGTCGCCCTTGTGGTCGGGCTGTTTCAAAGTGCCGCATTCGCCGCCGACGCGCCGCCGAAATTCGGCAATGCGCTCGATTGGGTGCCGGCCGACGCAGCCGTGTTCAGTTCGACGATGCGGCTGAAAGAACAGGTGGAAATCGTCGCCAATAGCAAAGCCTGGGCGAAGTTCAAAGAGATTCCAGTCATACAAGAATCCTGGTCGATGCTGCAGCTCTACTACAGCATGGGGGCGACCGAATTCAATCAGACCCTTCAAAAGCCCGAAAATCAGCAATTGATCGACATGCTGCTGGATCTGTTTTCCAACGAGATCAGTTGGTACGCCGATCAGCAAACGATCGACTTGATCGGCCTCGCGGAAGATAGCTACAACGCAGCCGCCTACAATCCGTCGGCCTTCGAGCCGCATGGCGGCGCCAATTCAGAACAAGCTCCCAAGGCAATGGTGCGGGCGATCATCAACAAGCTGTCGGCGCATCTCGACAAGCTGAAGATTCCGACGATCGTTTTGGCGTTCAAGCACTCCGATGCCGCTCGCGTCAAAACCCAGTTGGCACGGCTAGAAAAGGCGGTGAACGACGCGATCGCCGCGGAGCCGAATTCGGATCTGAAGGGCCGCTTTCAACGATCGAAGATCGGCGGCGACGATTATCTAACCCTGAAGCTCGACGGCAAGATGGTCCCCTGGAATGAAGCTCTTTCCCAGGCCAAAGACTACGAAGAAAAGCCGGGGCAGCTCAAGCAAATCGTCGACCGGCTGAAACAACTCGAAATGATGATCAGCATCGGCGTTCGCGGCGACTATTTGCTGATTGCCCTCACCCCCTCGGCCGCTCCCTTGGCGGCGTTGGGCAGCGGGCCGCGGATGGTCGAGCGCGAGGAATTCCAGCCGCTTTACAAACTGGCCGACAAACGGTTGGTCGGGATCGGATTCGAATCCAAGGAAGCGGCGATCGCCATGGGCAGCCACGATTCGCTCGATAATCTCATGCAGATGGCGTTGGGCGCGGCATCGGCCTCGGGAATGGCGGCCGACGTGCAGGCGCGGCTTCGCTCCGATCTAACGTCGCTCAAGAAGGATCTGCGCTCGCTGATGCCCGCTCCCGGCGCATCGCTTTCCAGTTCGGTGCTCACCGAGCGCGGCTACGATTGCTACGCCTATAGTTGGGCGGTCAACCCACGGCTCGACGGCTCGAAGCCGCTCGACATCATGGAGCATCTTGGCGGAACGCCGCTGGTGGCGATTCTCGGGCGAACGAAAACGCTGCCGGAAGATTATCCGATGTCGGTTAAATGGCTGACGAAGGCGCAAAGCTACTTCGAGGAATTGGCGCTGCCGACACTGACGACGGAACAGAAACGCGAATATCACGAGTGGATGGAGTTTGCCAAGCCGCTTCTCGCACGGCTGAACAACGCCAACATCGCGATGCTCCAACCGGCGCTTGCCGACGGCCAGCACGCGTTCGTCTGGGACGCCAAGATCATCAGCCGGCGCTGGTTCAACGGAATGCCGCAGGATTCGGTGCTGCCGATGTTCGAGCCCGCGCTGGTCTGGGGCGTTAGCGATGCCGATTTGTTGAAAAAGGGAATTGGCGAATATCGCGCCGTGGCCGACGAGATCGTGGCGAAAATCAAGCAGAAGGAACCAAATGCGTTGGCTCCGGGCTTCAAGATTCCCGACGCGCAGGTGCGCGAAGTCCGCTCTGGCACGATCTATTCCTACCCGCTCCCGCGAGAGTTGGGCGTCGATGGCCAACTGGCGCCCGGCGCCGGGCTTGGCAAGCATGTTGCCGTGTTGACCCTATCGCCGGAGCACACCGCCGAGCTCTTGAGCCCGACGCCGTTCGAGGCCGAGGGGCCGGCCGGAGATATGAAACGGCCGCTGGCGAGCGCTTCGTTCGTCGATTGCGCAGGGCTCGTCGAAGCCAGCACGCCGTGGATCGAATATGTCGTGCGGCTGGTGTATGCGAAAACGCATGAAGGGGAGGGAGCCAGCTTGAAGTTCGACAAGAACGAACCCGAACAGCTAAAGAAGACGCTCGCTCAAGTTCGCAGCGGGCTCGAAATCCTGAAGGTGCTGCGCACGGTCTCCAGCGCCACGTATGTCGAGGGGAAGGCGGTCGTCACGCACACCGAGGTGCACATCCGCGACCTGCCATGATTCGCGCGCCGTCGCTGCGCATTCGGCCCGAATTGCCGCGCTGGGCGCCTCGAGCCATTCCAACACCACGTTGCGAAACGCCTCGGCGAACCGTTCGCGGGTGAAATACGTGCGGGCTCGCTGCCACGCGGCGCGGCTCCGCTGCCGCAGTTCGATGGGGCTGCATTCGGCGTGTGCCCGCACCTCCCGGCGGATCTCGGCGATCGTATTGTGCTTGAGTTCGACGCCGAAATCGTCCATATCGATTCCGGTCTCCCGGCTCACGATCGGGATCAGCCCGGCATGCAACCCGACGATCACCGACCCGGCCGATCCTTCGGAGCACGACGGGTAAACCATCGCCGACACCCCGCGCACCAGCGCGGCGAATTCCGGCGCGGTGACGTCGATCCAACCGAGCGTGCGAATGTTTGGGGTCTCGTAAAGTTCGCGGTGGTAGAAATTGTTGAAATCGGGCTCTGCATCGACCGGCCCGGCAACGACGAGCTCGAATTCCGGCATGCCGGCGAACGCTTCCAGCACCAGGTCCAAGCCTTTGTGAACCATCCCGGTGCTCCCCAGCCACAGAAAGCGGCGGCTCGTGCGCTGGAAATCCTTCGCATCGTCCCAATTGAATTGCGCTGCCGGCGAAGGCGGAATCGGATAGACGGGCTTGCCGGCATAGGACAGCGTGTCGGCCGTCATCTGATTGCCGAGCACCGTGACGCAATCGGCCAATTCGACGGCGCAACCGGTCGGCGATTGCCGGCGCGGTTCGAGCACGACGCCCCGACGGCGAAACAAATCGGCAAGCCGCTGCATTTCGGCCAGATTCTGAAATAGCCAGTGTTTGCCGGTGGCATGCAAAAGCTTCACGCAGCTCTCGCCCGCCAGCGGCGCGAGGCGCGGCATATTGCAGCCGATGTCGATCAAAAATCGATACGGCCGCCGCGGAACAAATCGTCGATCGAACCAATCGATCACGTCGATGCCATAGCCCAATTCCAAGAATGTCTGGCCTATTTGGCGGGATTCCCAGCAATTGGAGTGGGTTGACGTCGGCTCGGAATGCGTGAACGAACCGGTGAGATACGAAAGCAGCACATGCCCGATCGGCGGCTTCTTCGGTCGAAGCGAAACGACGGCGGGCAATCCGAGCCGACGCCGCGCTTTGAGTTTCAACTTGAGCAACCGGGGATGCATGGAATTTCCGTTTCTGTCGTTGCGCCGAGCGCGGCCATTACTTTTTACGGAACAGATAGTTGGGGTTTTTTGCGACCGTCTCGTAGCGCCCCGAATCCAAGATTTCGCGCACCACCCGGCACACCTCCCAGGGCGAGCCATCGGCCGAATCGTCGAGCAGCATGAAACCGCGGCGCTCCAAATAGCGATCGCAATTCTCGAAGTCGCGTTTGGCGAATTCGTAGGAATGGTTGCCGTCGATGTAGCAGAAGCTGATCGGGCCGCCGAGCTGAATTTCCCGGTCGAAGACGTCGTGCCGTTTTTCTTCGGCCGTCCAAGCGGCGAAAAATTCGTCCGACAAAAGCTCGATCGTCCAGGGCAGATCGTGGCCGCTGAACGTGCGGACATTTTGCAGAAACGCTGCTTTGACCAGCTTGCGATAATCGGCATGCGAGACGGTCGGCGAATCGGCCAACTGTTTGGCTTCATCTCCGGGCCGCAATTCAAAAATCCAGCGGTCGCAGGTGATCAACCGGTTGGCGGCGCCGTGCCGCTGTTTCAAGTAGCCGATCACATTTGCCGACAATCCCGCGAACGAACCAATCTCGACGATCGGCGAACCGCTCGGAAGATTGCGGATCGCAAAATCCATGCTGTAGACATTCCCGCGGGCAAGCATTCCGGGGTTGGCCCAAGTCAGCCAGGTGAGATACTCGGACCAGAATTTTTCGACCGGCGGCCTTCGCTGCCCAATCTTGGCAACCTCGGCGGCCAGATGCTCGGCAATGCCGCGGATGCCGTGGGCCCGATAAAGGTTCTTGAATTTCGTGGTCGGGCTCGCCATTCGATCTCCCTATTGAATTCCGCGGCCACGCGTCGCGGTCGGCGAAATGTGCCATCCAACTGCACGCGCGGGACGGCTAGCTCGTAGCACGGCGGGGGGAGTGTACCTAATGTCGAGGTTGGAGACAGCCCCGGTTTTTAAGCTCATCGCCGGCGATTCGTCAGCGCGATTTCGCGAGAATACGCATTTGCAAGCACGGCGGCACGAGACACCGCCCTGGCCGCTGCCTCCAACGCGCATTATGATGCTGGCATGGCGCCCAAAACTGCCGAGGATCGACGCGCGTTGGAAACGCTGGAGCCCCGCGCGCTTGGCCGGCACCAACTGCGGCGGTTGAACGAACTGCTCGACCGAATCCTGCCGGAAAATCGCTTTTATTCGGAAAAACTGGGCGAAATCCAGCGCCCGGTCCGATCGCTGGATGAATTGGCCGCCTGGCCCTTTACCTACAAAACCGATCTGCTCGGCTCACACCACGAACACGATCTGGCCGTCAACCGCACTTGGCCGGTCGATCGCTATTCGCGGCTGCATCGGACCTCGGGCACGCATGGCCGCCCGCTGGTGGTGCTCGACACGGCCGAGGATTGGCAATGGTGGATCGAATGCTGGCAATTCGTGTTGGATGCGGCGGAGGTGACGCCGCAGGATGTCGTGCTGATGGCATTTTCGTTTGGTCCGTTCGTCGGCTTTTGGAGCGCGTACGACGCCCTGGCCGAACGCGGCTGCTTGCTGATACCCACCGGCGGCGTTTCGACACTGGGCCGCTTGGAGCTTGCCCGAACGAGCCAGGCGACCGTTATCTGCTGCACCCCCAGCTACGCATTGCACATGGCGGAAGTGGCGGCCGACAATAAGTTCGACGTGGCGGGCATGGGCGTGCGCCGGATCATCGTGGCCGGCGAGCCGGGTGGCTCGGTGCCCGCCGTCCGAAATCGGATCGAAGAAGCGTGGGGGGCCAAATTGCTCGATCATTGCGGCGCTACGGAAGTGGGCCCGTGGGGCTACGGCGATCTGGCCGGCACGGGCGTGAGCGTCAACGAAAGCGAATTCATCGCCGAGTTTCTCTCCGTCGCAACCGGCACTCCGGCGGCCGAGGGGGAACTCGCCGAATTGGTGCTCACCGCCCTAGGGCGATTCGGCAGCCCCGCGATCCGCTATCGAACGGGCGACCTTGTGCGGCCGGTTTGGCATGGCGAAGGACCAAGCCGATTCGTGCGCCTGGACGGAGGCATCCTGGGCCGCACCGACGACATGCTGGTCGTTCGCGGCGTGAATATCTTTCCCAGTTCCATCGAGCAGATCGTCCGCAGCTTTCCGGAAGTCGTCGAGTTTCGAGCGATCGTCTACAAAGCTGCCCAACTGGACCAGCTTCGGCTCGAGGTCGAAGATCGCTCGAACGATCCGGCGCGGATCGCCCAAGAATTGCAATTGCGATTGGGCATGAGCGTGGAAGTGCAGCCGGTGCCGCTCGGATCGCTGCCGCGGTTCGAGGGAAAAGGAAAGCGATTCATCGATCGGAGATAAGGATTAATCAACGCGGCGGTTGTTGAGCCGCTCGGTGCGTCAAGCCCAGGGAAGGCCCATCGAGCGTATGGCCAATGGAAAGCGCGTCGCTGGCCTTCCCTGGGCTTAAACGCTCCACTCCGCGACGGCTTCACACCAAAAACAGAGCACACACCGTGGATATCCAACCGACCAAGTTGAGCCTCGTGGGAGCCGATCAGCTCGCGATCGATTGGAGCGACGGACGGCGGTTGGTTTATTCGTTCCGCGAGCTGCGCGACGCTTGCCCGTGCGCCACCTGCCGTGAAAAGCGAAATCAGCCCGCTCCGCTATTTCCGGTATTGAAACCGGAGGAAGCGCGGCCGCTCAAGGTGCGCGGCATGCAGCCCGTGGGCCATTACGCCTATTCGATCGAATTCAGCGACGGCCACGACACGGGCATCTACACGTTCGATCTGCTGCGGCGGCTCGGGCAAGAAGAAGGGAAGGCGTCGGCCGGCGATCCATGACGGCGACGCGCGAAGCCGCAAGCGAGATTCGATACGCGACGGGCGTTGTGAAGCTCGCTTACGGCTTCGCGCGCCCCGATCGATCGCGCGGCTCGTCTAGGGATGCGGCAGCTTCAGTCCGTGAGCGTCGAACGGATTCGTCGGCGCTGGGGGGAGGCTATCCGAGCCGGCCTTTTGCTTGGTGATGTCGCTCAAGCCGATGTGGACCTTCTTGTACTCGTCTTCCGAGATCATGTAGTACCAATCGGCGAAGCGGCTGTTCAATTCCTTGGCGTGCGCCTTGCCTTTCTTCACCGTATCGTCGTATTCATCTTGCTTACGGCGATTTTCGGTTTCGATCCGCTTGCGTTCGGCCTCGCGTGCCTGTTCCTCTTCGGCGCGCTGGATATCGCTCTTCGGCTTCTCGGCTGCGGGCTTTGCCGGTTCAGGCGTTTTGTGCTCATCGTCCGTGGTTTTCTTTTCAGGCTTCTTGTCGGCGGACTTGTCAGCCGGCTTTTTCGCAGCGGGTGTCGTTTCGGCCGGCTTGTCGGCCGTTTTGGTTTCCGCCGGCTTCTTATCGTTGGACTTGGGAGCATCCGGCGCTTTAGCGTCGCTGGCCGGCTTTTTGGCGCCATCCGTTTTCTTCACGTCGTCGGTCGGATCGGCGAGGGCCAAGAGTTCGCCCGAAATTCGCGAATTGGTTTGGCTCCCCTTCGGCGCCTCGGGTGGTTTAGCGTCCGATTTTTCGGCTGGCTTATTGTCGCTGGAACCGGCGGCGGGCTTCGGCGCGGCGGGGGTTTTATCGGCAGGCGCTTTATCGGCTGGCTTGTTCGCGGCCGGCGTCTTCTCTTCGGGCTTTTCCGAGCCGGTCTTGGGCGGCTCCGTCACCTTCGGCTCGGCCTTCTTCGGTTCGGTCTTGCTGGGTTCCGTCTTGTTGGGCTGGGTGGCTTTTGGCGGCGTTGTTTCTTTCGCCGGAGTTTTCGCCTCGGGCAGCGGCTCGAGCACGGGCTTGGGAATCAGATCGGGATTGAATTGGGCGGTCACGAAAACGAGGCGCTCGACATTCGTTTCCTTATTTCCCTTTTTCTTGGCCGTGTTTTTCTTCTCGCCGGAATCGCTCTTGAACGTCATCGCCGCGCCGCCGAAGCGCAGTTTGTATTCGACGCCGTCTTTCATTCCGATCGTCATGTCGCCGCCGGCGGAAAGCACTTCGGTGGGCTTCTGCCGAGGAAAGACCGCGAAGCCCCCGTCGGCAAGCGAATCCTGGGCATCGGGGTCGCCGAGCCATTCCTTGCCGGTTTTCAATTGCTTGGAAAAATCGGCCGGTTTGCGAGCGACATTCACCAGCTTCAGGCCCGAGATATTCGTCTTTAGCTCGTTGATTTTTCCGCTATCGAGTTCTTCATTGACCGGAAGGCTGATCTGCTTAGGCTCGTTGTCCTTGTATTCGGTGAGCTTCTTGAGCGACCAAGCGGCTTTGTTCTCTTCGAACGACAGGTCGATGTCGTCCTTGCGAACGACCGAGCGGTCGAGCGTGTAGTCGCGGATCAGAAGGCTGTTGACATCCCACGGCTGTTTCATGGCGAGAATGTCGGTATCGACCCAATCTTGGAATTTCGTCGTCAGCACGTCGGTATCGAGCGAAACCTTGTAAATTCGGTCCTGCCCGGCCCGGCGAACGAACCGCAAATTCGACGATCCTCCTTCGGCGGTCGATTTATCTTCCTTGCCGACGATCAATCCGGCCAACTCTTTGCTGGCGGCATCGCGCACCACGACGAGCCGGCCAAAATCGGAGAAGCTCGATGAACTGAGCGTTTTTTCGTTCGGCTCCACGACTCCGTAGGTTTCCTGGTCGCCCGGCGCATCGCTCACCACCGCCAGCACGCGCAGGCCGATGATGCTCGACGCCGCCTTGAACACATGATCTTCGGCATTGGCCGGGTAATCCTCGTGCGAAGGCACGACCCAACGGCCGTTGACGTCGGCCACTTTGAAATCGCTCAGCGAATTGGTGGTTTCATCGACGCTGGTGATGGCGAGGCTCTTGGCGGCCGACGGGTCGGTCCACTCGGGAAACAGCGATTGGCCCACCTGTCCTTCCGTTTCGTCGGTCGTAATATGGGGCCGCGAGGCGAAGGCCGCCACCGCCAATAGGACCGCGACGCCGAGCACCGAAAATGTTTTTGCCGATTCACTCATGACCTGTTCACCCTGAAAAAAGCTAAGACCGATGCCACGGGCGCTCCCGGTGGCGGCAACCAAGGCTTTGCTAAAACACCGGCGGCTAGCGCCTTGCCGCTAACGGGCACCGGCCAATTGCGAGCGGCAAGGCGCTAGCCGGTAAATCACTTATCTCAATCGCGACTTCGCGACCCCCTCGCGTTCCTGGGCCCGGCGGCTGAAGAACACGAACATGCCCACGATGAAGGGCAGGATCGGCGGCAGCACCAGGATCGCGAATTTGTAAATATTCTCGACGCGGATTGTCTTGGAATTCGACTGCCGATCGAGAATCTCGTCTTGGCGCGCTAAGCCGCGCTTGAGCTGTTCGACGCGGTTTGCAATGCGTTGCGATTCGACTTTTTGGTTCAAGGCGGCGACGGTAATTTCTTCCCGCAATTCCGGTGTGATGTCTTCGCCGTTGCGTTGCAGTTCTTGCGCTTTCTTCTGAAAATCGCGGAGTTTCTGCTCGAATTCCTCGCCGCCGGCCTGTGCCTTGCTGATTTCGGCATTCACCTTGTCTTGCGCTTCATGGTGGGCTTCGTCGCGTTCCTGGCGGTAATCGGCGACGAGTCCTTCGATCGTTTCGAGCGTGCGGTGCGATGGTTCTCGCTTGCGGATTTCGACGAATTTTGTGTCGCCGGCCAAAACGTCGAGCGTGTTGAGCACGAACACGATGTTGTCGAAATGGGCGCCGATTTCTTCCTCTTCCGCATCGGAATGGATGCGGAACACTTCGTTGGCCATCAGATCGATATCCGGCACCAAGACGACGTTGACCGTGTGGCTGGCCTCGGCGGCGCGTTTCTTTTCCGCCTCTTCGACGGCCGATTTGGGTTTTGCCGAGTCGGCTTTTTTGCCGGCGTCTTTCTTTTCGGTATCCGGGGCCGGTCTGCCTTTCACTTCGCCGGTGATATGCGCCGCGACGCAATACGATTCATGCGTCGTATTTTCGTCTTCGAGTTGAATGCGCGATTGCGCGTCTTCGATGACACTGCGAATCTGATCCGAGGGGATCGTGCCGGTGGTGTTGCCGGTGCCGATCAACTCGACGAATTTCATCGTCGAGGTGTTCAGCTTTTCCACCGCGCCCGGGAAGGGGAACCACATTTCTTGCAATCCGGAAGTGATCGGCGATTCATCGTTGAAGGGCGTTTTTCCGCCCGGCTCGTGGCGGCCGATGAACACGAACTCGCGCGGCAGGCCGCGGGCAATTCCGAACAGTTTGGGATAGGGGTTCCAATCCTGCCACACGACCGAGTCGCTGGATGTTGTTCCGGCGAATGCCCCGCCGCGCTCCTTGGCCACGTATTTGATTCCCAGCAAGCTCCACAATTCGCCGATGTCGCCCTTCGCCGGCCCCGGCATGCCTTGCATCCCCTGTTTCGGCTCGGTGGTGCCGGCGACCGCTTGGAATACAGGGGCCGGGTCTTCGAAAATGGCCGTCGGCTGGCCGTTGCGGATCGCCTGAATCAAATTGAACAATTGCGGCTGCGCGAGCGACGATGGTTGCACGGCCAGCAGCGCGTCGAACTTTTCGATCGGCTTCGACGGATCGACTTGCACCACGTCGTATTGCTTTTCCAGTTCGTCGATGATTTGCTGCCGCGGCAGAGGCTGCATTCGCTGCATGTCGAAGCCGCCGAAGAGCTGCACATCGGTCGTCACGACCCCCAATTTTTTCCGCTTCGCCTGGGCCACGGTGGCAATCGAGCGAATCAACTCATATTCGATCGGAGTGCCCCGATCGAAAAACGGCACGACGACTTTCTGCAAGCCGCAGGTGATCGCCGCGCCCATGAAAATCTGCTCGTCTTTCATCGTGCCGCGGCTGTTGCCGCGCACCGCATGGGGCTTGATGCCGAATTGCTGTTCTGCGTTCGTGGCCTCTTCGGTGGTCGGTTCGGTATTGACAATTCGAACTTGAACCCGGCCGCCGCCCAGCTTCTCGAACTCGCGCAGATCGTTGAGCAGATTGAGCCGCGTTTGGACGTAGTTCTCCGGCACCAGCGGGCTGACGTAGGCGTCGATGTGGATGGGCCGGTTTTTCGTATCCAGCCCGCGGAGCAAACTGACCGTGTCGGGTGAAAGCGAGCTGACTCGCTCGGCCGTCACGTCGTAGCGAAGATTGAAAGTTTCGACGACCATGTCCAAGCCCACCGCGGCCACGAGCAGGCACAAAAAGCGAACCAGATAGTGCCCCAAAAGCGATTGCCCGTCGCGGCCTCCCATCCAATGCCGCCGCCCGATCAACACCAGGCACAAATACAGCATTACGACCGCCAGCAGGCAGAAATACAACGTCGACGAGAGGCCGATCATGCCCCGGCCGAAGTCGCGAAATTGCTCGGGGATGCCCCAATGCTTTATCGTTTGCGTCCATTCCGGGCTGCCGGTGAATGCGTCGGCCAAATCGGCGAAAACCAGCGGGGCATTGAACACCACGCCAAGGATAAACGCCACGGTCAGATTGCCGGTGAGAAACGAGCCGACCATGCCGACGGCGATCATCGCCGTGCCCATCAGCCAAAAGCCGAAGTAATTCGCGGCGAATAGAAATACGTCGGGATGCCCCAAAAAACGCAGCATCAGCAGCGTGCAAATCAAGGAGAACATCAGTGCGACGCTATAGATGCCGACGCCGGCCAAAAATTTCCCCGCCACAACGTCCACATCGCTGGCCGGCAGCGTCAGCAGCAATTCGTCGGTGCCTTGCCGCCGTTCGTCGGCCCAAATGCTCATCGTGATGGCCGGGATGAAGAACAGCAGGATATATGGCAAATAACGACTTAATTGGTCGAGATTGTCCAGGTTGTTGTTGAAAAAATCGAACGTCCAAAATGCGGCAAACGACGACAGCATCACGAACAGGCAGATAAACACATAGCCCGTCAGGCTGTTGAAATAGCTCAGGAAGTTGCGCCGGAAAATGGCGCCGATAGCATGACTATTCATAGCAGTAGTGGGCCAGGGATCAGGGGCCGGGGGTCAGAGTTTGGTCGGTGGGTGTTCTTGGTACGGGCGCTCTTTCGAGCCAGCGGCATGAAGCGGCTAGTGCGACGCGGCGGCGCTGAGGGCGTGGAACCGTTCGTCAAGCGATTGGCCATCCTTGGCAAAATCCTTCACCGTGCCGTCGAACATCAACTTGCCTTCATAAACAAACAGCACGCGATCGGCGATCGCCGAAACTTCTTGCAGGATGTGCGTCGACAGCAGGATCGTCTTGTTCTGGCCGAGCCGGCGAATTGTCTCGCGAACTTCGCGAATCTGGTTCGGGTCGAGCCCGGCCGTGGGTTCGTCGAGAATCAGCACCTCCGGTTCGTGCAGCAGCACCTGGGCCATGCCGACACGTTGCCGAAAGCCCTTGGAAAGCTTTCCAATCGGCTTTCCGATGACGCTCCCCAAGGCACAGAGATCGACCACCGCGCCGATCCGCTCTTGCTTGCGAGCGGCGGGCATGCCGCGGGCATCGGCAAAAAATTCCAACAGGCTGCGGGGCGTCATGTCGGGATACAGCGGCCCATTTTCCGGCAGATAGCCGAGCACCCTCGAGCCGGCCAACCGGTCGGTGGCCATGTCGTGCCCCTCGATCCGGGCGACGCCGGCCGTGGCCGAAAGATAGCCGGTGAGCAGCTTCATGGTCGTGCTCTTGCCGGCCCCGTTCGGACCAAGAAAGGCCACCACCTCTCCCCGGTGGACCTTGAATGAAACGTCATCGATCGCGGCAAAGTCGCCATAATATTTCGACAGGCCAACGGCCTCGATCATGGCGTTTTCCGACGGTTCAGTCATCTTCACGACACTCCTATGGACACGCGCTTGCGCCCGAATCGAAGTCCCCGCCTCCTCGCCGTGCGACAAGCCCCTGGACGGCCTGCCAGAAAACGCTCCTCGGCGGGAAGAACGCACCGGGCCTATCCTAAAACCTTCGCCACCGTTCGGCAAGGTCCAACCAACCGGCCGGCGCAAGTCTTGCCCCAACGCCAAAGATGGCCAGCGCACGGCACTCGACATTATTACGGCGCGAGCCGCTCGATGGTTCGCGCGGAAGACGGCTCGCGGACTCAGAGGATCGCGATTGCGAGGCCGCGGAGCGAATGGCCTATGCAAGACCGCCCCCAGCGGTGGTCAGCGAAAGCCGCGGTGCTACAATCGGGGCTCATCCGCAGCCACGGCAATCCGCACCACGATCGAATTACGCACCACGTCTCGCCTCATCGATCTCTCGCCCCATTGATGCACTCGAATCCGCAGCGCGATCCCGAGCTTCGGCTCATCGGACAGACCGATATCCGCGTTGCGCCAGTGGCCCTCGGATGCTGGCCGCTGTCGGGAATGACTCGCGAAGGAATTTCCGCGGCCGATGCGGCCGCGACGCTCGATGCTTGCTTCGAGTGCGACGTCAACTTTTTCGACACGGCCTACAATTACGGCCTGACAGGCGAAAGCGAAACGCTGATCGGCCGGGCAATCGCCGGGCGGCGAGATCGGGCCGTGATCGCCACCAAATGCGGCATCCATTGGCAGCCGCCGCGAACGATGACGCTCGACGCCCATCCCGAAACGCTCCGCCGCCATTTCGAGGAAAGCTTGCGCCGGCTTGGCGCCGATCACGTCGATCTGCTCTATCTGCACGCGCCCGATCCGGCCGTTCCGCTGGCCGAATCGGCGGGAGCGCTTGGCAAGCTTTTGCAAGCGGGCAAGACGCGGGCCGTGGGCGTGTCGAACGTTTCGCTTGCGCAGCTCAAAGAATTCGCGGCAGCTTGCCCCTTAAGCGCGTATCAGCCCCCCTACAACATGCTGCAACGCCAAATCGAAGCCGACACGCTCCCCTGGTGCGTCGAAAACGACGTGTCGGTGATCGTGTATTGGCCGCTGTTGAAGGGCTTGTTGGCAGGGAAATTGCCGCGCGACTACGTCTTTCCGACGACCGACAGCCGGCACAAATATCCCCCCTTTCAAGGACTCGAATGGCAAAGGAACCAAGACTTTCTCGATCGCCTACGGCCGATTGCCGCTGAAACCGGCCGAACGCTCGCCCAATTGGCGATCAATTGGACAATCCACCGCCCGGGCATCACCGCCGCATTGTGCGGCGCGACTCGGCCTGGGCAACTGCGCGAAAACGCCGCCGCGATGGGCTGGTCGCTCTCGGCCGATCAATCGGCCCGAATCGACGCGGCGCTCTCCGAGCGCGGCGCCGCCCTGATGCGAGCCCCGGTGTAGAGGATCGTTTGCGAGGAGTGTAAGCATGGATCGGAAAACAATCGCGGCAACTTCCGGAATGGGTGCCATGCCCAAGGCCGTGCGTGGGCATGCGGCACCGGCGGCTAGCCGCCGGTAAGACGAATCAAAAACATGCCGACGCCGAGCCGTGGGGATGGCACCCCGAATTTCAAATGCCGACGTTGATTTTTCTGTGGCGGTGAAACCATGAAAACAGTGCTGATCACCGCGTTCGAGCCATACGACCGTTGGAAGACCAACGCCAGTTGGCTTGCGCTCGTGCAATTGACGCAGAATCTCCCGGCCCGGCCGAAAATCGTCACACGGCTCTATCCGGTCGATTTCAGCACCGTCAAGCAGCGACTCGGCGACGATCTGGCCACGGGATTCGACTACGCGATCCATCTTGGCCAGGCGCCCGGCTCCAGCCGCGTGCAGCTCGAGGCGATTGGGATCAATGTCGGCGGTTCGAGCACCGAAGCGCCGGACCAATATCGCGCGCTCGCCGACGACGGGCCCGTGGCCTACCGCAGCCCGTTGCCGCTGGGGGATTGGGCCGTGAAGCTGCGCGCCGCCGGCATACCGGCCCAGGTGTCGTATCACGCCGGCACGTATTTGTGCAACGCGACGCTCTATTGGAGTTGTTATCTGACGGAACGGATGGGCCTGAACACGCGGGCCGCGTTCGTGCATTTGCCGCTCGACACATCGCAAGTGGTCAGCGAGCCGCACGGCGCCGCATCGTTTCCGGCGGCACTGTCGGCTGCGGCACTCCGACTGATTTTGGGCGAGCTCGCGTGACGGCGACGCATGCGATTTACAGGCTTGACTCTCCGGCTGCGGCGCTCGACGATTCGAGAGGCGCCGGCAAGGCTAGGCTATGGCGCAAAACACTAGCCCGAAGCGTCAGCGAGGATGCGCTCCGTAGCGGATGGTCCTCGCTAAGGCTCGGCCGAAAAATAACTTTCGCCTTTCGAACCCCCCCTCCTGCCCTTTCCCGCAGGGGGAAAGGGGTCTGTGGAGAAGTTATTTTTCGGCCGAGCGTAATGGTCCAGCCGGTTTTCGTGCGGCTGTCAGCTAGCGAGACGATGCCGCAGTTGCGGGCCTCCCTCGCTAACGCTTCGGGCTAGTGGGTCGGCGGGGCGATTTTTCAGACAGAGCCAAGTTGGTCGATTCGAGCCAATCAATTCCCTTCAAGCCAATGAATGGAGCCTTCATCATGGAAAAGCGGCAATACGGCAAGACCGATATGCAGGTGAGCGTGCTCGGTTTCGGCGGGGCCGAGATCGGGTTCGAGGAAGCGACCCCCGACACCGTCGGCCGCTTGCTCAGCGACGCACTCGACGCCGGGCTGAATGTGATCGACACGGCCGAGTGCTACATGAATAGCGAAGAGTTGATCGGCAACGCCGTGGGCAGCCGGCGCGACGAATTTCATCTGTTCACGAAATGTGGGCATCCAGAATCGCCAGGCGTCGGCGATTGGCGCCCCGAGTCGCTTTTGCAGAGCATCGAGCGAAGCTTGAAGCGGCTGCACACCGATCGAGTCGATCTTGTGCACCTGCATAGCTGCTCGGAGGCCGAGCTGCGCAAGGGAGACGTGATCGCGGCGTTGCAGAAGGCTCGCGAAAAGGGCTACACGCGCTACCTCGGCTATAGCGGCGACGCCCAGGCGGCGAAGTATGCCGTCGAATGCGGTGCGTTCGATTCGCTGCAAACATCGCTCAGCGTCTTCGATCAACAATCGATCGAACTGACATTGCCGCTGGCCCGAGAGCGGCAGATGGGCGTGATCGCCAAACGGCCGATCGGCAATGCCGTCTGGCGATATCCGAGCCGGCCCGACAACACCTATCATCAACCCTATTGGGACCGAGCGCAAAAGTTGAAATATGATTTTGCGAGCGGCGACGCTCGGCAAGCGGCAGCCATCGCGCTAAGGTTTACGCTAAGCGTGCCGGGAGTTTGCACGGCGATCGTCGGCACAAAGCATCCGGGCCGGTGGCGCGAAAACGCGGCATTGCTCGAAGCCGGACTATTGCCCAAAGATCAATTCGAGCCAATCCGCGCCCGTTGGCACGAGTGCGCCGAATCGAATTGGATCGGGCAAGTGTAGCCGCACGTGGCTGCACGAGCCGTGCAGTGCGGGTGAACCGCAGAGCTTGGGCGATTTCCCGCCGAATTCGAGGCGGCACGCTGGCAGTGCAATCATCCGCTGCCAACTTCTCCTGGCCCACGATCTTCGGGCCATACAAGCGTTGCGATCCTATCGCCTTACCCCGTGAGGAAAGTCGGCCTGACCGAAATTTCCGTCACATTCGGCAAAATCGGTGCCGATAGAGCATTAGTAGACTCGCGCGGCCGCTCTCAGGGGGGAACCTGGGAAAAGCGATAGGGCCCAAGCGCCGTCGGTTCAATTTGCCGGCGATGCACCAGAGGCGAGCCGGTTTCTTGGGGGGATGAAAAATGCGAAAAAAGTGTTCCGACAGACGAATTGCCCAATTGCGAATCGCGCCATCCGTTTTGGCGGTCGCCGTCACCGCGATTGGACTTGCAACGGCTCCGCGTTCGGCGATGGCACAGTTTCTCGGCGAAGACTTCGTCACCCAAACCGCCGACGGAGCCACGGCCGCAGGCACAAACGCGATGGCGGCAGGCTTCACCGCCACCGCGAGCGGGAACTTTAGCACCGCCCTTGGCTTTGGCAGCACCTCTGCGGGCAGCGACAGCACTGCCGTCGGTTTCACCAGCACAGCAGGCGGCATCAGCAGCACAGCCCTCGGCGATACCTCGATCGCCAGCAACACCAATAGCACCGCCGTCGGCCAGCTAAGCTTGGCCAGCGGCTCGAATAGCACGGCCACTGGTCAGGCCAGTTCGGCGACCGGCGCCGATAGCTCGGCTTATGGCTTTACCAGCACCGCCTCGAACACCAATACCACCGCGCTCGGCGACACCAGCACGGCCAGCGGCACCAATAGCACCGCCACCGGCCAAGGAAGCACCGCCGCAGGCAGCAGCAGCTCGGTATACGGCCAAGCCGCAACCGACAACACGAACAACAATGCGGCCGTGTTCGGCCAGGGAAGCAGTGCCACGGGAGCCAATGCGTCGGTATTCGGCCAGGGCAGCACCGCCGGCGCGAACGGCTCGGCGTTCGGTCAGGCCAGCAGTGCCGCGGGGGCCAATGGCTCCGCATTCGGCCAAGCCAGTTCGGCCGCCGGCATGGATAGCACGGCGATCGGTTACATCGCCTCGGCCAGCAACACCAACAGCACTGCCCTCGGCGACACCAGCGTCGCCAGCGGCACCAATAGCACGGCCACCGGCCAAGGCAGCACCGCGAGCAACTCGAATACTTCGGCCTATGGCCAAGCGAGCACCGCCGCTGGAGCAAACGGCTCCGCGTTTGGTCAGGCAAGCTCGGCCGCCGGCATGGATAGCACGGCGATCGGTTATATCGCGTCGGCCAGCAACACGAATAGCACCGCGGTCGGCGACACCAGCGTGGCAAGCGGAGCGAACGGCTCGGCGTTCGGCCAGGCCAGCACCGCCGCTGGAGGCAACGGCTCGGCGTTCGGCCAGGGTAGTTCGGCCGCCGGCACCGACAGCACGGCTGTCGGT
Organism: Pirellulales bacterium; assembly: GCA_036267355.1. Taxonomy (NCBI): domain Bacteria; kingdom Pseudomonadati; phylum Planctomycetota; class Planctomycetia; order Pirellulales; species Pirellulales bacterium. The sequence goes on from DATAWG010000039.1 coordinate 29,668, forward strand.
TATATCGCTTCGGCCAGCAACACGAACAGCACCGCGCTGGGCGACACCAGCGTGGCTAGCGGCACCAATAGCACCGCGGCCGGCCAGGGAAGCACCGCCAGCGGCGCCAATAGCTCGGCATACGGCCAGGCCAGCACCGCCGCGGGACCCAACGGCTCGGCATTCGGCCAGACCGCGTCGGCCGCCGGAACCGACAGCACCGCAATCGGATACGCCAGTTCGGCAAGCGCAACCAATAGCACGGCTTTGGGCGACAGCGCCGTGGCCGCCTTCGCGAATTCGACGGCCATCGGCCAAGGCGCCGCCACCACGCGGGCCAACCAGATGGTGTTCGGCACCGCCGCCAACACCTACACCGCTCCCGGTATCACCTCGGCCGCCAGCGCCGCCGCCCAAACCGGCGCCACCCAATTGGTCACGTCCGATGCCAGCGGCAACTTGGCCACGGAGAGCGCGAGCACGATCGTCGCCAGCTCGCCGGCCTTCCAGAGCTTGCAGCAAGATGTGAAGAAGAACACGCAGGGCGTGGGCGTGGCAATCGCGATGGGCAGCGGCGTCGGCAGCTTGCCGCCAGGCCAAAATTTCGGCGTCGCGGTGAACTGGGGCACGTTCGAGGGCCTCAATGCCGTCGCCGCCTCGGGCACGGCCCGGCTCTACGACAGCCTGTATTTCAACGGCAGCGTGGGCGTCGGGTGCAACGAAGGCACCGTCGGCGGCCGCGCCGGTTTGGCTTATTCGTGGTAATTGGATCGCAGGGGAGCGCAATCGTCGTTGCCACGCCGCGAAGCGTGGGAGCGACGCGATGAAAGGAATCGGCGATGACGACAATGAAAGCGGTGTGGCGAGCGTGGTCGGCGGCAGCGGTTGTGGCCGCTGGAATTTGGCTCCTTCCAAGCGCTGTCGACGCTCAAGCGCCGCGCCGCGATGGACAGCTCGACGTGCAAGAGATGCTGGTCAAGAACGCCATCACCGCCGTGAACCACGGCAATTTGACCGGCAATTACACCGTGCTCCGCGATCTCGGCGCGCCGAGCTTCCGCGAGCGGAATTCCGCCGCCCAGTTGGCCACGATCTTCCAGAAACTTCGCGACCAGAAATTCGATCTCAGTCCGATTCTCGTGCTGCAACCCGTCTACACCCAGCGGCCGGGAATCGACCAAGCGGGCGAACTGCTGCTGGTGGGCTACTTCCCGACGCAACCGATGCAAATCCAGTTTCGCCTGGCATTTCAACACGTCGGCGGCGGCTGGATGATCGACACCGTTTCGATCAGCACCGCGCCCGCCCCGCAGCAAATGTCGCAGATGCGACAGCCCATGCCCCCGGCGCCAGGCGCCCCCGTCTACTACGGCGTCCAACAAGCCGGCTACACCCGCTAACCGCCTCTCCACTGGGGTGCCAAGCCCAGGGAAGGCCGCCCAAGATCTTCAACTGCCCAACCGCCACCCTCGGCCTTCCCTGGGTTCGCAGCGCTCACTCCGCGCCGCGCACAAACCCTTCAATCCGCGCAAACCCCTCGCGCAAATTCTCCATGCTCGTGGCAAACGAAATCCGCGCGTAGCCTTCCGCGCCGAACGCCGATCCCATCACCGTGGCGACATTCTGCTGCTCCAACAGCGCCAAACACCACTCGGCCGAATTCTCGATCCGCTTGCCCACGTAGCTGCGGCCGAGATGTTCGCGAATATTGACAAACGCATAAAAAGCTCCAGCCATCTCCGTGCAGTGCAGGCCCGGAATCTCGCGAATCCGCCCCGCCACGAATTCGCGCCGTTTGGCAAACTCCGCGAGCATCCGTTCGACGCATTCCTGCGGTCCTTCCACGGCCGCCAACGCGGCGTATTGGCTGATGCTCGAAGGGTTCGACGTCTCTTGGCTCTGCAAATCGGCCATCGCCACTGCGACATTCTTCGGCGACAGCGTCCAGCCGATTCGCCAACCCGTCATCGCGTATGCCTTGCTCACGCCGTTGACGACGATCGTGCGCTCTTGCAAGCCCGGGCGAACCGTCGGAAAACTGGCGAAGCGGTGCGGCGCGTAAATCAGCCGTTCGTAAATCTCGTCGCTGACCACGAGCAGATTCCGCTCGAGCACGATATCCGCCAGCGCCGCCAATTCCTCCGGCGTATAGACGCTGCCGGTCGGGTTGCTGGGCGAGCAAAGTAGCAAAATGGTGGCTCGCGGCGACAGCGCGGCTCGCAATTGGCTGGGCGTGAGCTTGAAATCGTCTTCTTCGCGCGTCGGGATGATCTTCGGCGTCGCGCCGGTCAATTTCACCAGTTCGGCATAGCTGACCCAATACGGGGCCGGAATGATGACTTCGTCGCCCGGATTGCAAAGCGCGGTGAAAACATTGTGCAGCGAATGCTTCGCGCCGTTGGAGATCACCACTTGATCGGGCGCGTAGGTCAAGCGGTGCCGTTTGCCATAGGCCGCAGCCACGGCTTGTTTCAACTCGATGATCCCGCTGGCGGCGGTGTAGTGCGTATGGCCGGCGCGCATGGCGGCGGTGGCCGCGTCGCAGATGTGCTGCGGCGTGGTGAAATCGGGCTCGCCGACGCTGAAATCGACAACCTTCTTGCCGCCCTTGGCAAGTTCCTTGGCCTTGGCAGCCATGGCTAGCGTAGCGGAGGGTTCGAGCGCTTGCAGAATTCGAGAGATCGCGGGCATAGGCAGCAGCCTGTCGGCTGAGAGCGTAAATACTAAAGAAACGAAGGAGATCGGTGGCGGCTGGGAGCCATGTTACTAGCTGGCCGGATTATTTGCGGGCTTCTCCTCAAGCACCTTCGGAAACTTCTTATAAGCATCCTCATGCTTCTGCAGCGCATCGCCGAGCGCTTTGAGTTTCTCGACAACCTTAGCCCTCTGTTCGTCGTCGCGGGTTGGTCGAGTGGCTCGATAGTACGTGCCGGCGCAAGCCGCAAGAATCGCGAGGATCACGAGCAACCCCTCCACGCTAAATTGATACCACCGGCGGCGTGGCTTCAACGGTTCGGGGGAGGAGTAGGGGTCGGACATGTTCGCATTCTAGCGGACAGCTAATCGCCTAGGAGATCAGCGGTCCGTCCTGGCCGATGGGCGCGGCCGCGCGCTCGAAGCCGTGGCGAAAAATCAAGCCGCTTGACGGAGTTCTCTAATCAAACGACAATCATAGTTTCTTCCGTGTTCGCGTCCAAGGGTCCGCAGGGAAACGCGGTGCATTTGCCCTCATACAACCGCTTCTTTCTCGCCGACGCGCCGACACGAATCCCGCTTCGCTACCGCCGCTAGATTTCCCTCCCCGACAGCGGTTCCTGCTTCGTCCCTCAAGCCTACAGCCTCAAGCCTTCCCCCCCATGCCTCGAATCGGACTCTGGTTGATCGGCGCCAAAGGCGGAGTTGCCACGACTGCTCTCACTGGCCTCGTGGCCCTGAAAAAAGGCCTGATGAGCGAGACGGGCTTGGTCAGCGCCCTGCCGCAGTTCCAATCGCTCGAATTGTTGGATTGGAAAGACCTCATCGTCGGCGGGCACGATATTCGCGCCGGCCGCCTGTTCGACGAAGCGATGCGGATGCACACTGAAAGCCGAGCCATCTCGGCCGAAATCCTGCACAAGTGTAAGCCAGACCTCGACAAGATCGAAAAGAACCTTCGGCCGGGCACGATCCACAACGTCGGCCCGACGATTTCCAAATTCGCCGAGCCGGCCGTGCAGTCGCGGCGCGAGACGCCCCGCGAGGCGATCAAGCGGCTGCAGGACGACATGGATTCGTTCCGCCGCCGCGAAAAGCTGGCCCATCTGATCGTGGTCTACGTTGCGTCGACCGAGCCGCCCGTCGATGCGTCGACGATTCCCGAGCGCTGGTCGCAGCTTGATAAACTGCTCGATCAGCCTAGAAAGTGCCCGCTCTCGGCCAGTTCGCTCTACGCCATTGCGGCGCTCGATTTAGGGGCCACGTTCATCAATTTCACGCCCTCCACAGGCGCCACGCCGCCGGCGATTCAAGAACTGGCCATCGAGCGCGGCACGCGCCACATGGGCTACGATGGCAAAACGGGCGAAACGCTGATGAAAAGCGTTCTGGCCCCGATGTTTGCCCATCGCAATCTGGAAGTGATGAGCTGGGTCGGCCACAACATCTTCGGCAACATGGACGGCAAGGTGCTCGACGACCCGACGAACAAGAAGAGCAAGGTCACGAGCAAAGACCGGCTGCTGGGCCAGATCCTCGGCTATCCGCCGCAGACGCTGGTGTCGATCGAATACATCGAGAGCCTCGGCGATTGGAAGACGGCCTGGGACCACATCCATTTCCGCGGTTTCTTGGGCACCCCGATGACGCTGCAATTCATCTGGCAAGGCTGCGATTCGCTGCTGGCCGCCCCGCTGGTGCTCGATCTGGTCCGCTTCGCGGAGCGCGCATGGCGCCGCGGCGACGTGGGCGTCATGAAATTTCTGGCTTCATTCTTCAAGAGCCCGCTGGGAACGAGCGAACACGATTTCGCCGTCCAATTCCAAGCCCTCCAAGCCTGGACCGCCGAAACCGCCGCCAAACCAACCCCCCGCAGCAAAAGCGCCGGTTGATGCATGTGGCGCCATTAAAGAGGAATTAAAGGGGACGGGAGTCATTATTGACTGTCCCACGCGGTTGCAGTACGCTACTTGAATGCCTCGACGTGCGAGAACTATCGTGGGCGGATACGCCTACCATGTGCTGAACCGGGCCAATGGCAGGCTGCGGCTGTTTAGGAAAGACGCCGACTTCGCCGCTTTCGACCAAATCGTCGAAGCAGCGCACGAGCACGTGCCGCTGCGGATCTTGGGATATGTCGTGATGGGCAATCATTGGCATTTCGTGGTCTGGCCGCGGCGCGATCGCGGCCAAGAGGTGTCGGAATTCTTCCGCTGGCTAACGGTCACGCACGCCCAGCGCTGGCGGGCCCATCATAACACGAGCGGCATGGGGCACGTCTACCAAGGCCGTTTCAAATCCTTTCCCGTGGCTGCCGACGAACACTTGCTCGGCGTCCTGCGATATGTCGAGCGTAACCCGCTGCGCGCGGGTTTGGTCCGCCGGGCGGAAAAATGGCGATGGGGCAGTTTGCATCGCCGCGTGTCAGGAACCGAGGCCGAAAGAAATCTGCTTGCCGAGCCGCCGGCTCCCTTGGGCGATGATTGGATCCGCCACGTGAACGCGCCCCAATCGAAGGCAGAACTCGATGCGATTCGCCGAGCGGTGAATCGTGGCCAGCCGTTCGGCGGCGAGCGGTGGACCGCGAAGGTGACCGGCCAACTCGGGCTGGCACACACCTTTCGCCCTCGCGGCCGTCCCAAGAAGCAGATTGCCGGCGTGCCTTCCGAACCGCGTAAAAAATGACTCCCGTCCCCTTTAATTCGCAGCGCTATTTGGTCACCGGCGCTGCGGGATTTATTGGCTCGCAGGTGAGCCGGCTGCTGCTTGAGGCAGGGCACGACGTTGTCGGCGTCGACAACGTTAACTCGGCCTATGATCCGCGGCTGAAGCAGTGGCGGCTCGCGCAGTTGGCGGCGTGGCCCCGGTTTCGGCTCGAGCGGGTTGATATCGGGGATATCGCGGCGCTCGAACGGGTGTTTGCCGCGGCGGAGAATACGGCGACGCGCGAAACCGGCAAGCGTGCGAAGGACGCTGCTGAACCGCAAAGCGTATCTGCCGGCCCCTTTGCAGCGGCGCTGAATCTGGCCGCCCGCGCGGGCGTTCGGCCATCGGTGGCCGATCCGTGGGTTTACTTTCAAACCAATGCCGATGGAACGCTGAATCTGCTCGAAATGTGCCGCCGATTCGGCGTTCCGAAGTTCGTGCTGTCGTCGACATCAAGTCTCTACGGCGGGCAGAATCCGATCCCCTTTGCCGAAGACGCCGACACCAACCGGCCGCTTTCGCCCTATGCCGCGTCGAAAAAGGCGGCGGAGGCGATCTCGTACACGTACCATCATTTGCACGGCATCGATGTGAGCGTGCTGCGGTATTTCACGGTGTATGGGCCGGCCGGTCGGCCGGATATGAGCGTCTTCCGCTTCATGCGCATGATTGCCGAAGGCCAGCCAATCACGGTGTTTGGCGATGGCAGCCAGCAGCGCGATTTCAGCTATATCGACGACATTGCCCGGGGCACCGTCGCGGCCCTGCGGCCGCTGGGGTTCGAGGTGATAAATCTAGGCGGCGACCGGCCGATTCGTTTGGACTATGCGATCGAGCAGATTGCCGAGTTGGTTGGCCGGCGGCCGGAGATCCGCTACGCGCCGGCGCATCCGGCCGATGTGCCGGCAACTTGGGCGAACGTCGAAAAAGCCAACCGGCTTCTCGACTGGCGGCCGCAGGTTTCTTTGGAAGAGGGCCTTCGCCGCACGGCGGAGTGGTATCGGGAAAATCGCGAGATGATTTTGCCGTTGGATTTCGGCGACTGAGCGGCCGGCGGCGACGCCCGAATTCGCAAGCGAGCTTCGACTCCAAACGGCCGAGCTAGCTCGCTTGTGGTTTGGCGCGTGGCATGCGGCGCGGCGCCGCTGGCGCCACGCTAGCGTCTCTATACGCCGCCAAATTGGGCTTGCCGAAATCGGCCGGTTGTAAGACCCTAATGCCCCGGCGGTAGCGGGCATGATTGATGTGCCGCTGGCGCACGACCGTGTGTTGCGCTCGGAGCAGGGCAGACGGCATACGGAGTCTGCCTGCTACGAAGGGAACGCTAGTTAGATTTGACGAACCCGCAGGATGGAACCGATGGGCTTGTTACGCGGACGACGTGTGGTCGTCACGGGTGGGGCCGGCTTTTTGGGCCGCGAAGTTTGCACGGCGCTGGACGCATATGGCCCGGCGTCGATCTTCGTTCCCCGCAGTTTCGAATACGATCTGCGCCGCCGCGAAGGGGTTCGCCGGTTGATGCGCGTCATGAAGCCGGAAGTGATCGTGCATCTCGCTGCCGTCGTCGGCGGAATCGGAGCGAATCGGGCCAACCCGGGCCTGTTCTTCCACGACAACGCCATCATGGGCATCCAGCTTTTGGAGGCGGCCCGGCTGGCGAAGGTCGCCAAAGTGGTGTTGATCGGCTCGATCTGCGCTTATCCCAAACACGCCCCGGTGCCATTCCGCGAGGACGATCTTTGGAACGGCTATCCCGAGGAAACCAACGCTCCTTACGGCTTGGCGAAAAAAATGCTGCTCGTGCAAGCCCAGGCATACCGCCAGCAATACGGCATGAATGCGATTACGCTGATGCCGGTGAACCTGTACGGGCCGCACGACAATTTCGATCCCGAAACGAGCCACGTCATTCCTGCCCTGATTCGCAAGGCGATCGAGGCCCGTGAAGCCGGGGCCGCGTTTGTCGACGCCTGGGGCACCGGCTCGGCGTCGCGCGAATTTCTATTCGTCCGCGATGCGGCCCGCGGAATTGCCGCAGCGACGGAAAACTACGACAAGCCCGAGCCGGTCAACATCGGCTCCGGCCGCGAGATCACGATTCGGCAACTGGCGGAGATGATTTGTCGCCTGTGCCGCTTCACGGGCGAAATCCGTTGGAACGCCAGCCAGCCCGACGGCCAACCGCGGCGATGTCTCGACGTGGGCCGAGCGCGCGAGGAATTCGGTTTCGAGGCCAGCACGCCGTTTACCGAAGGCCTGCGTCAGACCGTCGCCTGGTACGAATCGCACCATCGCGGCTTGGCGGCGGCAGCATAGAACAAGCAAACCGCCGCTCGCGCCGGCGGATAGCGACGTGGGGCGGGCTGCGGGGGAAAATGCCATGGACGATCGGAAGCCGGTTCGCGACGCTCGTTCTTCTACCCCGCGCCGTGCGTTCGTCACCGGCATCACCGGGCAAGACGGTTCTTATCTTGCCGAACTACTGCTCGTCAAGGGATACGAAGTCCACGGCTTGATCCGCCGGGCGAGCACCTTTAACACCGAGCGGATCGAACATCTCTATTCCGATCCGCACGATCCGGCCACACGGTTGTTTCTTCATTACGGCGATCTCACCGACGGCGCGAGCCTGATGAACCTCGTGCTCTCGATCGAGCCCGACGAGATCTACAACCTGGCGGCGCAAAGCCATGTGCGCGTGTCGTTCGATCAACCGCTGTTCACGGCCGATGTCGACGCGCTGGGAACCTTGCGCATTTTGGAAGCGGCCCGATTATTGCAAGATCGCCGGCCGGTGCGGGTGTATCAAGCCTCGTCGAGCGAAATGTATGGCAAGGTGCGCGAAACGCCGCAAAAGGAGACGACGCCGTTTCATCCCCGCAGCCCCTATGCCTGCTCGAAGGTGTTCGGCTTTTATCAAGGGGTGAACTATCGCGAAGCGTATGGAATGCACGTGTCGAACGGGATATTGTTCAACCATGAATCGCCCCGCCGCGGCGAGACGTTCGTCACGCGCAAGATCACCCGCGCCGCCACACGCATCCGCGAGGGTTTGCAACAGCGGCTATTCCTGGGCAATATCGACGCCTGCCGCGATTGGGGCTTTGCCCGCGATTATGTCGAGGCGATGTGGCTCATGCTGCAGCAAGACGAGCCCGACGACTACGTGATCGCCACGGGTGAGTCGCACAGTGTGCGCGAATTCCTCGATGCCGCCTTCCGCCACGTCGGACTGAATTGGCAAGACCACGTCTCGCTCGATCCGCGGTATCTTCGCCCCGCAGAGGTCGATCTTCTGCTGGGCGAAGCGTCCAAAGCCCGGCGGCGGCTCTCGTGGCAGCCGCGCACATCGTTCGACGAACTTGTGCGGCTGATGGTCGACGCCGACTGGTCGCTGGCGCGGAACGAGCGCCTGCTGGCCGGGCGCCGCGCGGCATAGCGGCGAGCGAGTCGCCCCGAGATGCCGGCGGCAATTCTCGCTTGCGGTTTCGCGATCGCTCCTTCTCTCGCGCCGAGCCGCAGGATATCCTGGGTGCTGCTCCGCGCAGTAATTTGGCGATCATCCTTCCGGAACTTGGCCTCGTAGGACCAGCACGTGCCGACGCTCAAGCGAATTTTAATTACGGGAGGCGCCGGCTTTCTCGGCTCGCACCTTTGTGAGCGATTGGTCGCCGGGAAGCACGATGTCATTTGCATCGACAATTTCTTCACGAGCCAAAAGACGAACGTCGCCCATCTGCTAGGGCTGCCGAATTTCGAACTCGTGCGCCACGATCTCATTCAGCCGATCTGGCTCGAAGTCGACGAAATCTACAACCTCGCTTGCCCCGCCGCGCCCGGCCATTATCAGTTCAATCCGATCAAGACGATGAAAACGTCGATCGTCGGCGCGATCAACATGCTCGGCATGGCCAAGCGCTGCCGGGCGAAGATTCTGCAAGCCTCGACCAGCGAAGTGTATGGCGATCCGGAAGTCCATCCGCAGCCCGAATCCTATCGCGGGTCGGTCAATCCGATCGGGCCGCGGGCTTGCTACGACGAAGGCAAACGAGCCGCCGAAGCACTGTTCATGGACTATCACCGCATGAACCGGGTGAACATTCGCGTGGCCCGGATTTTCAATACCTACGGCCCGCGGATGCACCCGTTCGACGGCCGGGTGGTGTCGAATTTCATTCGCCAGGCGATTGCCGGCACGGAGATCACGATTTTTGGCGACGGCTCGCAGACCCGTTCGTTTTGTTATCGCGACGATTTGGTGGAAGGCTTGATCCGCCTGATGAACGCCCCGGACGATTGCATCGGGCCGATCAATCTCGGCAATCCCGATGAATTCACGGTTTTGCAACTGGCCGAGTTGGTGCTGGAGATGACCGGTTCGAAATCGAAGTTGGTTCGCCGCCCGCTTCCGGAAGACGACCCGACGATGCGCCAACCCGACATTACGCTGGCGCGGCAAAAGCTCGCCTGGCAGCCGACGATCCCGCTCCGCGAGGGCTTGAAGAAGACGATCGATTGGTTCCGCACGATCGATATGAGCAACTACCGCGCGCCGACGCCGAATTATTGAGTGCGCCGGCGGATGAAGGAGCAGGCAAGCCGTTTCCGTCGGCAAAAGGAAGCGGCCTGTCGGACATCCCGCGTTTTTCGGCGCGCGAAGAATGCGTCTGTCATCGCGCTTCCTCGCTGACGCTTCGGGCTAGTGTCGCTTCGAGCGGCGGCCACACCAGCCCGAAGCGTTAGCGAGGGACGCGGCGGCAAAGGATAAAGCTACTCGCCTGGCCGCCTCAGGGCCCGAATTCCATCTCGTCCGCCGTGCCGCAGAGCCCGGCAGACGCGGGCCGCGAAACCTTTCTTCCTCCCGATGCCACAGCTACAATAAAAATCCACGGGGCGCGCGGGGGGAACGGATCGGAATTGTAGGCAACGCTTTGCGACGAGGTATTTGCGATGACGGCACGCGATTGGGTTCGAGCATGTCTGCTTATTGTTTTTGCGACAACGGCGAGCGTCTCTGCAGTAGCCCTGGCCGATGAACCGGCCAAGCCGGCTCCGGCCGCGCCGGGTGCGACGGCTTCGAATCCGCCGAATGCCGATGCGTCGGCCACGCCGGCCGCTCAATCTTCCGAGGATGCCAAGCGGATGTTCGACGGCGCCCGCGCTCTGCACACCGGCAAAGCGTTCGATTTGGCGGCCGACGAATGGGAAAAGTTCCTCAAGGCATTTCCCGACGATCCGCTGGCCGCGCAGGCCCAGTTTTACGCCGGCGTTTCCTATCTCAGCGAGAAAGACAAACAGTACGACAAGGCCCGCGAGGCATTCGAAAAAGTCGTTGCGAAATATCCGAACTTCGAACAGTTGAACAATGCGTATTTCGACCTTGGCCTGTGTGATTTCAATCTCGCTCAGACCGGCAAGACCGAGCTGTATGCCAAGGCGGCCGACGCGTTCGGCCAGGTGATCGCCAAGTTTCCGAAATCGCCGCAAGTGGGCGACGCCCTCTATTATCGCGGCCAATCGCTCTATGCCGAGGGTAAGAAAGACGAAGCCGTGCAGGCTTGGAGCCGACTGGTTTCCGATTTTCCGCAAAGCCCCCTGCGGCCTAGGGCCCTGTTCAACCTTGGACTGACACAGGCCGAACTCGGCAAGCAAGATGCCGCCGGCGCGACGTTCGACACGTTTCTCAAGGAATTTCCGCAGAACGAACTGGCCAGCGAAGTCTACATTCGCAAGGCCGACACACTGTTGGTGTCGAATCATTTCGCCGATGCCGAGCAGATGTTTGCCTCGATCGCGGGCAAGAAGGAATACCCGCTGGCCGATTACGCCACGCTGCGCTACGGGATGGCGTTGGCCTCGCAAAAGAAATATGCCGCGGCGGCTGCGGCGGATGCGTCGCTCGTGGAAACTTTTCCGAAGTCGCAATATGTCGCCGCGGCAACGCTGGCGGCCGGCAATTGCTATTATCTGGCCGGCAACTACAACGAAGCCCGCAAGTGGCTGGGCAAGGTGCTCGACGGCGGTGGACCGGATGCCGTCGAAGCGGCGCATTGGATTGCCCGCAGTTGGTTGAAGGAAAAGCATCCGGCGGAAGCGCTCGCGGCAGTGGAAAAGGCGCTGCCGTTGGCGGAGAAGAGCCCGCGGCACGTCGATCTACTGATGGATCAGGCCGACGCGATTTACGACCTGCCGGGCCGCCGCGGCGAATCCGCGGCCCTCTATGCTCGCATCGCCAAGGATTTTCCGAGCAATTCGCAAGCGGCCGCCGCGCTGTATACCTCCGCTTCCGCGGCGCTGGACAGCGGCGATTATGCCGCCGCCTTGGCCCACGCCGAGGCATTCGAAAAAGCCTTTCCAGACCACGCGTCAATGGCCGATGCCCAATTCGTTGCCGCCGAATCGCAATTATTGCTGGGCAAATATGCCAAGGCCGACAAAGCGTATGCCGCGCTAATCAAGAAATTTCCGAACCATCCCGATGCACGCTCGTGGCTCGTGCGGCGGGCGTTTGCCTTGTATTTCGAAAAGAAATACGCCGAGGTCGTGTCGCTGCTGAAACCAGCCGTCGAGCAATTGAAGTCGCCCGAACGGCAAGCCGAGGCCCTGTTTCTGTTGGGCAGCAGCCAACTCGAATTGAAACAGTATTCCGATGCCGCCCTTTCGCTGCAAAAATCGCTCGCCGCCGGACCGCACGGCTCGCAGGCCGACGAAGCCCTGTTGGCCCTGGCAATCGCCCGCTCGGCCACGAAAGACGCCGGGGCTCAAAGCGACTTAAAGCGCCTCATCGCCGATTTCCCGCAAAGCAAATTGCTCGATCGGGCCCACTTCCGCCTTGGCGAAATGCTCTTGGAAGCGGGCGACAACGCCGGCGCCGCGGCCGAATATCAATGGGTGCTCGACCACGCGGCCGACAGCCCGCTCGTCCCCGCTTCGCTCGTGGGCCTGGGTTGGTCGCAGTTGAATCGGTCCGACGCGGCCGGGGCAGAAAAATCATTCGCGGCCCTGATCGATAAGCACGCCGGCGATCCGCTTGCCGCCCGAGCGCATTACGGCCGAGCCGCGGCCCGGCAGCAACTGAAAAACTACGCCGGGGCGGCCGAGGATATCGAAGCCTATTTGAAATCGGATCCGAAACCACCTGCCCGCAGCGATGCTCTTTATGTGCTTGGGCTGGCCCAGGAAGGGTTGAAGAAAAATGCCGATGCCGCGGCAACGTTCGATTCGCTCTTGGCGGGCGATCCAAACTATGCGTCGGCGGATAAAGTGCTCTACGAGTTGGCCTGGAGCCGAAAATCGACCGGCGCCGAGCAACAAGCTGCCGACGCGTTTTCTCGCTTGGCCAAGGATCATGGCGATAGCCCCTTGGCGGCCGAAAGCTGGTTCAATGTCGGCGAATTCGATTATCACAATAAGAAAGACTACAGAGCGGCGGCGGAAGCCTATTCGGCCGGGCTGGCGAAAGCGCCCAAGGGTGAACTGGGCGAAAAGATCGCCCATAAGCTCGGTTGGGCCTATTTCCAAAGCCAGCAGTATGGCAAGGCACACGATGCGTTTGCGGCCGAGCTGGAATCGTATCCGCAAGGAGCGCTTGCCGCCGACGCCGCCTTCATGGTCGGCGAGAGCCTGTTCAAGGAAGAGAAATACGAGCCGGCTCTGGCGGCATTCGAAAAGGCTCTCGGCACGAGCCCGGCCGACAATTCGGCCAAATCGCCCGACAAGAATCCGCCCTCTGCGAACCATGCCGCGAAGGCCGCAAAACCATCCTCGCCTGAGTTCGTCGAGTTGGCCCTCTTCCATGCCGGCCAGGCTGCCGCGCAAGGGAAGAAGTGGGACGAATCTCTCGCCCTGTTGAAACGGCTGCTCAGCGAATTTCCCGACTCGGCCCATAAGCTCGAGGCCGTTTACGAAGAAGGCTCCGACGAGCAGAATCTCGAGCATCAGGCCGAAGCGCTGAAGCTTTATGAATCCGTCGCCGAGAAAACCGAAAGCGTCGTCGGCGCGCGGGCCCGTTTCATGATGGGCGAAGTCGACTTCGACCAGGGAAACCACAAGGAAGCGATCCGCAACTATTACAAGGTGATCTACGGCTTCGGCGATACTCAGTCGCCGGCGCCGTTCCACGTTTGGCAGGCCAATGCCACCTTCGAAGCAGCCCGCTGTTTCGAGGTGCTGAAAAGCGTCGACAAGGCTAAAAAGTTGTACAACGAATTGCTCGCCCGTTATCCTGATAGTGACAAAGCGGCGGCCGCCAAGCAGCGGCTGGCCGCGATCGGCGGTTGAGCGATCCGAAAAACGGCACCACGGCGCACTGGAACGCGAGCCAACAAAACGCTTCGCGTGCAGGGCGATTTTGTGGTGCAATTGCAGCGTACGTCCGGCAACCAGTTTGGAGAGGCACTCATGTCAGACAATAGTTTGCGCCCAGGCCGCGCTTCGCGGTGGGTGTTTGGTTGGGTCGTGGTCCTGCTGCTGGCCTTCGCAGCAAGCGTGCAAGCGCAATCTACGGCGCAGAAATCCGCGGCCGGACCCTC
>DATAWG010000040.1 GCA_036267355.1 Pirellulales bacterium
CCAATTTATTCGCCACGCCGATCGGTTCCGCGCGCTGGGCTGCCCGATTGTGTGGGTGAACTGCATGACGTTCATGTTCGACCACGAGAAACGATTCTTCGCCGAATCCGGGCCGGCCGAGGCGATGGTCTACCAATCCGAATTCCAACGATCCGAACTGGAGCCGCAGCTTGCGCCGTTCGGCTACGACCCGGCGACGGGCCATCTGATTCGCGGCGCGTTCGATGTGGACGATTGGCAATTCCGCCCGCGGCCGCATGCAAAGGGAGAAGCATTCGTCGTCGGCCGCGTCGCCCGCCCCGACACGGACAAGTGGTCAAGCAACACCTGGCCGATCTACCAGCGGATTCAATACGCGAACAAACGGGCGTTGATGCTCGGCATGGACGACCGGACGCACGAGAAGCTCGGCACGCCGCCGGCCTGGGCCGATTGTCTCAAGCCAATGGCGATCTCGGCTCAGCAATTCTTCGGGACGATTCATTGCACGCTGCCGGTCAACGGCGGGGCCCGCGAGAACTGGCCGCAGGCCGGGTTGGAGGCGATGGCCTCGGGCGTGCCGATCGTGGCCCAAAACGCCTGGGGTTGGCGGGAAATGATCGAACCTGGCGTCACCGGGTTTCTCGGCGACGACGATTGCGAGTTGGCCCACTACGTCGCCCTGTTGGCCCACGACGAAGACCTTCGCGGGCGGATCGCCCATGCGGCCCACGAGCGCCTCGTCGCGACCCTGGCCAACCCTGACGCGATTTTGGCCGGCTGGAAGAGGCTATTTGCCTCGGTCGGAACCGCGGTTCCCGAAGCGGAGGCGGCCCTGGCATGAGGCGTCAGAAAAAAGCCATGAAACTAGCCGCTTTGTGCTGCACCTACCTGCGGCCTGCGACGCTCGGTCATCTGATCGAATCGTTCGTGCGCCAGGATTATCCCAGCGATCGGCGAGAGTTGGTCATCCTGGACGACGCCGGCCAATACGCGAACCAGACCGGCGACGGCTGGCGGCTGATCTCGGTGCCGCACCGTTTCAACTCGCTCGGCGAAAAGCGCAACGCCTGCGCGGCGCTGGCCTCGCCCGATATAGCCGGCTTCCTGGTCGCGGACGACGACGATATTTATCTGCCCCATTGGTTCAGTTCGCAGGCCAAGGCACTGCAGCAAGCCGAGTGGTCGCGACCGAGCCGTGTCCTGCTGGAACATGGCGACCGTTTGAAAGAATGCGAAACCGGCGGACTCTATCACGGCGGCTGGGCCTTTCGCCGCGAGGCGTTCCATCGCGTGCGCGGGTACGGGCCGTTCAATAACGGCGAAGACCAAGAACTGGCGGGGCGACTAAACGCGGCCGGCGTCGCGCAATGCGATCCGTGCCAATTCGCCGCGCCGTTCTACATCTATCGCTACGAGAACGGCAGTTACCACCTTAGCTACATGGACGAGAGTGGCTATCGGCTCCTGAAGCAATCGAGCGACGGAAATGAAAGCGGACCGGTTTCGCTCCGCATCGGCTGGGAAACCGCTTGGGACCAGCGGCCGGTGATTCGGCGGTTCGAGTTCGGGCCGGCCGTCGAGCCGCGCGACGGACGGATGCCGGTCGAGTTGATCGGGCCGATGGACGCACCCGGGCGCGACGGCCCGACGAACGGTATGTACGCCCTGCAAAAAGCCCTGCGGCAGCGAATCGCCGACGGCCTCGACTGGCTCTCGATCCGCTCGTTGCCGGTCAGCCGCGGCGCACTCCCGTGGTTCTGGCATTGGGACGACCGCCGCTACGCGATGTGGTGGGACGCCGAAGGCCAGCCGTTCGTGCAGGGGCCGAACTTGCTCTTCACTTCATCTGGTTCGCCGCGCATCGACAAGGAGGAGTGCGCCTTGCTCGACGCCGCGAACTGCCGAGCCATGTTTTGCCACAGCGCCTGGTATCGCGATCTCATTGCCAAGCATCGCGACCCGGCAAACCAATCGCCGATCGTACTATGGCCGTATCCAATCGATCCGTGGCCCGGCGAGCCGTTGCGCGACCAATACGATCTGCTGATTTACGGCAAGAACGGCCATCGGCCGCAATTGCTGGAACACTTGGCCGAAGTTTTTCCGCGGCACGTGCAGATTCATTATGGCACCTACTGCCGCGAGCAACTCTTTGAAGCAGCTCGCCGCTCGCGAGCCTGCGCCTATCTGGCAGACGACGACCACGGACCTTTGGCGCTGCAAGAGATTCTCCTTGCCGGATGCCCAACGGTCGGCGTCCGCACCGGCGCTGCATTCGTCGAGCATGGCACCACCGGCATCCTCGTCGATCGCCTTCCGCCGGGCCAGCAGTGCATCGTCAGCGACGACGACGCATCCGCGCTGGCGACCTACCTCGACGCTCTGCACCACGCCCAATCCCTCGACCGCAATGCGATACGCGCCCACGCCGTCGGCATCTTCGCAACAGTTCACATCGTCGATACAGTAGTCGACGCCTTGAATGCGGCGCGGCTTTATTAGGGCGATCAACTTGCGCGTTCTTCGAGAGTTTAGCAGGACTCCGATTTTGGATTGTAAGTCGAGCCCAGCCGACGTGACTGCGAAATCACAGTTTCGGAGTGTCGCGATTAATGAGCGAAAGCCGAATCTGAATTGCGCTGAGAAAAAGGAGTGCGAGCGCGAGGGCGCCGGTTACATAGAACCCTTCGCCCAGCGAGACAACAATCGGCCTGGTGCTTGGTGCGCCGTTCACCGTAACCGTTTCGCTCCCACTCAGCTCAAAGCAAACATGCCAAACCCAAAAGCAGATTAGGGCGATCGACGCGCCAGCGAGCACCAGCGGCCGCCAGAGCGAAACCGCTTTCGCGGAATATGTCAGAATGAAAAACAGTGCTAATGCAACAAAGATTCCGAACACAACCTTTCCTTGAACACTACTCCAAAATCCGCTGACGGGAAGCTGTACACCGAAAATGGGGACTATGTGCCAAGTGAGGAATGTTGAAAGTGCGACGAGCAAGCAGCCGATGGCTGCGAAACCCGAGAAGGATGTCAAGAGCTGTACGGCTTTATGTTTATTTGACAATTTCATTGCGAAAGAAGAGGCATAGAGATGGCGGTTGCGGGCGCGACTGCGAGGTTATCGACTAGTTCAGCGATGAGCCGTGGAGTCAGCCTACCAATGTCTCGGTTCGGCAGCCAGCAGTGGCCACGGCCATCGGTACCACAGCCAAGTACGTGAGTCGACTCAGACACTGAGAAAAAGGAAGATTGAGCGAACACAACAACCGTTAACCCAGGCGGGGCGAGAGTCAGAGACAAGAGAGATTTTCTCGGGATCGCCGCCCCGCAGAACAACGCCACTGCGGACAAGGCATGGCGCGCCCGCGAAACGGAGGGAGAGTTTGAGACGGCCATCCGGCACGCAAACCCTTGCGAGTTCGGGCGTTGAAACGCAAAAAGCCAAGGCCCGGAGACCTTGGCTTTTCGTATAACCCGTGGGTAGCGACTTTTCGCTACCACAAAAACAAGTGGCGGGGACAGGATTTGAACCTGTGACCTCGAGGTTATGAGCCTCGCGAGCTACCAGACTGCTCCACCCCGCGGCATGAGCTTCAGGGCGCCTTCGCGCCCGAGCAAAGCAGATTATAGCACCTTCCGGGCAATGGTCAAACGGCCATTTTCGCCAACTGCGACACTCGGCCTTCGATCGATAGGGCGATTGGCACGTATGCGTTGCACCACAGGCAGGGAGGCGGCTGCGAAGCGCTTGCCGAGTGCGAAGCATGACGTAGGTTTGTCGAGAATAGAACGATTCTTCGGGAAATCTGGCCCGCGAAGGTTTCGGCGTATGCATCGATTGGATGTCAAACGGATTCAAATTGCCGACGCCCTGCGTTGGTGCGGCGGGTGCGCCGGACAGGGAAGGCTGCGCGTTCGCGACGTCATGACGCCGGCGCCCACCTGCATCGCTTCCAGCACCAGCGTGCTCGATGTCGTGCGAATGTTCCACGCCAAGGAATTTCGCCATCTGCTGGTAACCGATTCGCGCGGACGATTGCTCGGGCTGGTGAGCGATCGCGACGTTCTGCGGTGCTTCGGACCTGGCCGGTATCCCGATCCAGAGGTCTTGGCCGGGATCGCGGCGGCCGAGATCATGAGCGCCGATCTTCTGACGGCGCGGCCGGATCAGGCGCTATTGCTCGCCGCCACGGAAATGCTCGCCCATGGAATCAGTTGCCTGCCGGTTTTGGCCGACGACAAACTGGTCGGAATCCTGACGAGCACCGACTTGAGCGCCGTGCTGGAAGTGTTGCTACAAACCTCCCACGCGGCAACGGTCGAACAATCGGAAAGGGCATCGTCCGCGGTGGAAAAGGCGTAGAGATTTCATTGGCGCCGCCGTTTCAACGGCGTGGCATCGAGCGCCGCCGCTTTGGCTTTTGCCCGGCGAAGCGGGTTTAGCGATTCTTGCAGTTGCATGCTGGATGATGGGCGGCGAAAAATTCTGAGCCCCATCGAGGAATCCTCGCCGATGATTGGCTTGGCGAGTTGAATCAGCCGCGCGCTGTGAGCGCAGCGAATTGCTTATCGCCGCTGGACCCAAGGAGGGCCACATTTCCGCGGAGGGATCCCGCCCGGCTTGCACGGCAGTGCCGGCCATGAACCGAGTCTAACTTCCGTATTCGACGGAGAGGAGACTGTAATGGCGAAAGATACCTACCGCGTGGTCACCCGGGGCGCAGACGGCAAACTTCGAATCCGCGACTATCATCAATCCGAGCCGCTCGTCCGGTTGCACACTCAAATCGGCGTCGACGATTGCAGCACCGACCTGGGCCTTCGCGGCCTGCCGGTGTTTCGCGGGCTGATCGGGCCGATGCCCGAAGGAAAGAATGTCGTTCGCTACGAATCGCCCGAGGTGTTCGAATCGCTGACCAAGGAATGGACGGCCACGAAGACAGTGCGTCGGTCGCGGACAAAGCCGCCGGCCTGACCGCAAGCGGGCGAGCTGTGCTTGGGGGATGTTATTCCCGACCACTGCCTTTCGGCGCCGACTCGCGTGGAGCGCTGACAGGCTCGGCATGATCGCGCGAGCCGCTCGATCCCTTTCGGGGATGTGTGTGTGCGGGAAGGGGCGGAAGCTCGCTTGCTCGCGTGTGCTCGCCCAGGGTCGATTTGACCACGATCGTGTCGAAGATCTTGTTGCTGTGGTCCAGTTCGAAGCAGACTTCGGCAATCGCCGCCAGCACCGTGTCGACTTCATCGTGGGTGATCGTCAGCGGCGGCTGGATTCGCAATACGAGCGGATTCGATCGAGCCACCTGTGTATAGATGCCGAATTCGTTCAACAGGTTCTGCATGGCATACATCGACGGCACGGATTCGACCAGTTTGTCGATTTGCGGCACGAGAAAATAGCCCATCCCCTGCGATTGCATTTGCCGCCAATGGGCAACGATCGTATCGGGGAGCGGGTTGAATTCCAGACCCAGCAGAAGGCCGCGGCCGCGCACTTCCCGGAGCAAATCGCATTCGGCGCAAATTTTCGACAGGCCCTCAAGAAGCTGCTGGCCGCGCTCACGGGCTTGCTGGACGAGATTTTCTTCTTCGAGCGTGGCAATCGCAGCCAAGCCGGCGGCACAGGCCAAGCTGCCGCCGCCGAACGTGCTTGTGTGGAGCGCGAATGTCTGCAAGGTGCCGTAGGCGTGGTGCCACAAATCGCGGCGGCAAAGCATTGCCCCGATCGGCATCAGCCCCCCGCCAAGGCTCTTGGCGAGCGTCATGATGTCGGGCTCGACGCCGTCGTGTTCGACGGCAAACGTTTCCCCGGTCCGGCCCATGCCAGTTTGAACTTCATCGACGATCAGCAACGTTTCGCTGGCGCGGCAGAGTTCCTGCGCCTCGCGCAGATATCCTTCCGGCGGGACGATCACGCCACCTTCGGCCTGAATCGGCTCGACAATGAAAGCCGCAAACTGGCGGCTCGCCAGGGCCCGCTCAAGCGCCTCAAGATCCCCAAATCGGACCGCCTTGCATTCCGGCACCAATGGGCCGAACGGCTTCTGATAATTGGGATTGCCCGTGACCGATAGCGAACCGAGCGATTTGCCGTGAAAGGATCCTTCGCAATGAAGCAATCCGGCCCGGCCTGTGGCGATGCGGGCGAGTTTCAGAGCTGCTTCGACGGTTTCCGTGCCGCTGTTGGCGAAAAACACCATTTCCAGATTTCGCGGCGCGATGTCGGCCAGTCGCTCGGCGAGCGCCGCGGCGAGTGGATTGACCGAAGCCTGTGCAAACCCCGGCGCTTGCGCGGCGAGGGCCGCGGTAATGGCGGCCACGACGCGGGGATGATTGTGCCCAAGATTCAGCGAACCGAAGCCAGCAACCAAATCGAGGTACCGCCGACCGGCCGCGTCCCACACATAATTCCCCTCGCCGCGAACGAACGTCTTGGTGAAGTTGTTTTTCCCGCCGACGCCGATCAGCACAGGATTGATATAGCGCTCGTGCAATCGAGCGGCACGCGCGGATAGAGCGGCGACCGTGGTCGACGGCATGCCATGCTGCTCGCCATCACCGCCGGCCTGACCGTTTACCGCACCGCCGAGAGGTTGCTGCTCCGGGGAACGGCCGCTGACCGCTTTGCCGTTGCCCAGCTTGCCATTGGCGTGTCCATTTGCCGGCCGCTCGACGCGGCGACTTGAGGTGTGGCCATTCGCTGTTGCTTCTGACCGGTTTCCATTGGCAGTTGATTTGTCCGCTGTTTTCAATCTTTTCCGGCGGCGCTGAGCGGCAACCTTGCGATATTGGATCAATGTCGACGGCTCGATCTGTTGGCCAAACGAATAAAGCCGCGAGAAATCGAAGCCATGCCCGGCAGCGAGAGTGCCGATATGGTTGATTTTCTCTGCGTCGAGGTTCCGACCTAGCGAATAGCACTCCGCTCGCTGCTCCAGGGCAAGAACCATCGTTTCGCCCAAGCAGCTTGGAATCATGCCATGATGAAATCCAAGGAACATCGAATCGAGTGGCATCGTTTCTGGAACGCGCGACAAACCGCCGGTGATGAACAGCACATCGTGGCGCAACGCGGCCGAACCGCGGACATCGGTCGGAACGGCCACATCCACCACGATGCTCCCCGACCGTAGCAGATGCTGATCGATGCAATTCCCGGTCGACGTGGCGGACAACACGACGGTTGATCGGGCGAGCGCGTGCGGGATGTCGAACAGCAATTCGGCGCCGAGCTGTTCGGCCAATTCTTCGGCTCGCGCGGTCGGCCGGCGAGCAACAAGCAGTAGTTTGCCGCATTGGCCGGCCAAGACTTTGGCTGCCGCGGCCGCGATGCTCCCGGGCACGCCGACGACGGCCACCGCGGCTTGTTTCAAGTCGAGGTCGGTTTCGGCACAGACTTGGTGCAGATTTTGCAACGCTGCATAGACCGTCAGACTGTTGCCGGTGGTCACGGCGATCGGGGCACGCTCGGCCAACCAAGTGCCTTGGCCGCCGATGACGCCGGTCATCGAACCCAATCCGACAATTTCAGCGCCCCAATCGGCGGCCATCTGAGTCGCCTCGGCGACATAATCCATCGCATGGACCGGATCGGCCAGAATCTCTTCGGCGTCGAGCGGAATTTCGTAGAGCCGGCCCTCGGCCGTCGCGCCCGTGCTGCTCACTAATCCGAGCAACTCATCAATCACCCGAACGGAGGGCAATTGCTGCTTGGCGATGGAGCGCTGCGTGATTTGGTGATGCAGGTAAGAGCAAAACTCCATCAGATCGCCACCCCACCGCCGGCGTAGGTTGCCGCCTTCGTCCCATTGCAGCAGCGCCTTGGTCTGCTCCGAGAGCGGATGGACTACAAACGCGAATCGCATGGCAGGTACCCCTGACTTGTCGGTAGGCGAGGATGGCTGGTGGTTGAGCTCCAGCGCACGCATTGACTAGGATTAAGCTAACAACAACAAGGAAGAATGAGGATGATAAATCGTTTGCGCAATATACGAACTATAAACAGGAAAGATAGAATACGCAACTTTTGCAGGTTGCAAACCGCGTTCCACAGCTTACAACTCATTGGGCCGGAATGGTTTTTTTCGCCAACGGATCAATCTGGAGCAGTGAGGCCGAGCTGCACGTTACGATTGTTTTCGGCGGCAGGGATTCAGTCCGCGAACGACTGAACGGCTCAGCGAGCATCGCGTTTCAAACGCGGAGATGGTCGGTGCGGCACCTCGATTACTCGATTTTCACCAACGGCGAAAACCCGATCGTCGGCTGCCGGATCGATCCTGACCGAGCCGGTGAAACTGCCAAAGGCTGGCAACACGGCCCAATGTTTCGAGAACCAGAAACATGCCGACCTGACCGGTGGCCCGAACCCCTCGAAGAGCGCGATTCCAGGATGGATGTGGCCAGCGAGTGCGAAGCCTGCCGGATGCTCGGCCGGCTCATGAAGATAGACAAACGGCGGTTCGACGAGTTGGTCGCGGCAATCGAGCCGCCAGTCGTTTGGCGGGTCACCGGCGTGGCGATCATGATTTCCGCGCACCAATACGACAGTCAACTGCCGGTTCGAGCGAAACCATTCGCCGATTGCTGCAAGGGTGGCGGGAGCTCGGCCGGCGGCAGCGTGGAAGAAATCGCCGAGAATCACGAGCCGCTCCGCCTTAGTCCGCTCGACGACGGCCGAAAGCCTGGCAAGACCCGTGGTCGTCGTGCCTTGCGGGATCGGGATACCAGACTGCCGAAACGTCGCCGCCTTGCCAAAATGGGTATCGGCGACGAACAGGGTGCGCAGGCGAGGCCGGTAAATCGCTTTTTCAGGGAGCAACAAGAGCGGTTCGCCGAGTTGCTCGAGCTCGATCGGTTCGGTCATCCGTGTTTCGGTTGCGAACAAAGCGGTGTCGGGCGGCCGAAGGCGTAGATGGCTGTTCGTCGCGCCCTCGGAACGTCTTATTCGCCCTAACCGACCTCCGCCATCGCGGCCTTTTCCAATTGCTGAACCATGCGTTCAATCCGGGTCGTCCATCGCTCCGTGCTGAGATGCGATGTCTGAATGCGGGCTGCCCACAGCGGAAATGCGAGCGGCGTCAATCGCGGCGTGACCGTGATCAAAAGCGCCATCCCCGCGATCCTCTCGAGCACCGCATGCAGGCGGCTCGATTCGAGCTGTTGCACGAGCACCTCGCGCCGCGCTTGCGCGAGCAGCAAATTCTCCGGATCGTACTCGACAAACACATCGTACAATAACCCACTCGAAGCCTGCAATTGTCGAACGCTCCGCGGCGCGCCGGGATAGCCGCTGAATACAAGCCCTGCGACGCGGGCAATATCCCGAAATTGCCGTCGGGCCAGCTCCGATGTGTTTAAGCAAGCCAGCAGATCATCGAGCAAGGCCTCGGTCGAAAGCAACCGTCGCCATTGCGGCTCGTCGAACGACAGCGGCACGCTCGAAAGCAACTCGATGCCGTAGTCGTTCATGGTGACCGTGATCGAAGCCGGCGATTGGCGCGCGATTCGATACGCCAACAGCATGCCGAGGCCTTCGTTCACGCTGCGCCCGGCAAACGGATAGATGAACAATTGATGGCCTTCCCGCATCTTCGATTCTTCGATCAGCAACTCGTTCGCTGCCGGCAGATACGACCATGCGCGTTGCACTTCGAGCACAGGCCGAACCGCTTCCATCTCTGGGTCATCGAATTCCCCTGCCTGCGCGGCGACGAATTTCCGGCGGACCGCCGCCGCCATTTGCGAAGAGAGCGGAAACCGGCCGCCATCCCACCGCGGCACGATGCCGCTCGCTTTCTTCGCCTTGCGGACATAGGCCGTCAGATCCCGGACCCGCACGAACTCCAGCGTCTTGCCGGCAAATGCGAAGCAATCTCCGGGGCGCAATCGGGCAATAAACGACTCTTCGATCGTGCCGAGAGATTTGCCGCTGAGAAACTTGACGAGCACCGCGGCATCGCTCGTGATGGTTCCGATCGACAGGCGGTGCCATCGGGCCACTTGATTCGATAACGGCTCGAACCGGTCGCCCCGTGGCATGACACGGCTGTATTGGGGATAGGCCCGCAGCGAATGTCCGCCGCGAACCACGAAATCGAGCGCCCACTGCCACTGGGCGCCGGTGAGGTTGCGGAACGCGTATGCCGTGCGCACTTCGTCGAACAGTTCGCGCTCGACGAACCCGCCGGCGAGCGACATCGTGATCATGTGCTGCACCAACAGATCCATCGGCAACTCGACGGGCGTGCGATCTTCGATATCGAGGGCCAAGGCTGCGGCTCGGGCAGCCGCGTATTCGACGAGTTCGAACGCATGCGTCGGCACGCACAACACGCGGCTCACGGCCCCCGGCCGATGCCCGCTGCGGCCGGCACGCTGCAAAAGCCGCGCGATCCCTTTCGGGCTGCCGACCTGAATCACTTGATCGACGGGCGAGAAATCGACTCCCAAATCGAGGCTCGATGTACAGACCACGCAGCGAATCGTTCCCTCGCGCAATCGCCGCTCGACATAGGACCGCAAGTCGCGATCGATCGAGCCGTGATGCACCGCCAGTTCAGCAGCCCATTTCGGTTTGGCCGCCAGGAGCGCGCGAAACCAGATTTCGGCCTGCGAACGTGTATTGGTGAACAACAGCGTCGTACCGGCTTTCTCGATCGCTTCGACGACTTGCGGCAAAAGGCGCAGTCCGAGGTGTCCGGCCCAAGGAAATCGCGCGATATCGCGGGGCAAGATCGTGCGAATTTCGATTTCCTTATCCGACGAACCGGAGATAATCTCCTCCGCCTCGCGCCGTACCTCGCGAGGGTGAAAATCGCCCAGCAGAACATCGGCCGATTGCCGCACATTTCCGAGCGTTGCCGAAAGCCCCCATGTGCGGAGATTCGGGTTCCAAGTTCGAAGCCGCGCCAATCCAAGCTCCGTTTGCACGCCGCGCTTCGTGCCGAGCAGTTCGTGCCACTCATCGACGACGACGCAGCGCATTCCCCGCAACCGCGATTCCGCGTCGGGATAGGAAAGCATAAGCGAAAGACTCTCGGGCGTGGTGACGAGCGCGGTCGGCAAGCGATCTCGCTGACGGCGACGATCGGCGGCCGAGGTGTCGCCGGTGCGCAGATCGACGGTCCAAGGCAATTTCATGTCCGCAACTGGAGTTCGCAGCGACACAACCAGATCGTTCGCCAGCGCCCGCATCGGAGTGATCCAAAGGACTCGCAACGCCTCCGGATTGTTTGGCCAAGCAGCCGGATCGGGATGCTCATTCAGCCATTCTTGCAGCACGGCCATCCAGATCGAATACGATTTGCCGGTGCCGGTCGGAGCCTGCACCACACCGCTCCGGCCGTTCAAATACGCGGCCCAAGTGCGGCGCTGGTAATCCGCTGGCTGCCACGACCGGCCCGCAAACCATGCGTCGATGCCGCCGGTTCCAAGAGCGGCCTTTCGCGATTTGTCGCTGCGAGGCGCGATCATGGGAGCAATCTCAGTTGGGGATCCGCGTGCTGTGGCGGCGCTAGCGACGTGGCTGTCTGCCGTGCGAGCGAGCGAAGCGTGTCAAGCGAATCGGCATCGCGCGCCGGTTTGTCGTGCCGCCAGCGGGCCATCCGCGGGAAGCGCACCGCAAGGCCCGCTTTGTGGCGATTGGAAATCTGGACGCCCTCGAAATGAAGTTCAAAAACCAGCCGCGGTTCGACGACTCGCACCGGGCCGAACTTGTCGAGCGTATGCTGCCGCACGAATCGATCGACCTCGCGAATCTCTTCGTCGGTCAGGCCGGAATAGGCCTTGGCGATCGGGACGAGAACTGCGTCGTTCCAAACGCCGAATGTGTAATCCGTATACAAACCGGCGCGGCGGCCATGACCGCGCTGCGCATAGATCAGCACGGCATCGATCGTAAGCGACTGCGACTTCCATTTCCACCACACGCCCTTCGGCCGGCCGACGCCATAAGGCGCCGACCGCCGTTTGAGCATGAGCCCTTCAACGGACCGCGATCTTGCTTCGGAATGCAACGCCGCCAGAGCGTCCCAGCCGTCGAATTCGACGATGCTCGATAACTGAAATCGTTCGTGCGGCGGCAAGCGCGACGCCAGTTCTTCCAAGCATCGCCGACGCTCGAAAAGTGGCCGACAGCGAATGTCTTCGCCGCTGGATTCCAACAGATCGTAAGCCATGAACGCCACCGGCGCAGCGGCGCATAACTGCGCGCTGACGGTCTTGCGACCGATCCGGCGTTGGAGCACTGCGAACGATAGCGGGCGACCGTCGCGCCAAGCAAGAATTTCGCCATCAAGGACGGTGCCATCCGGCAGCAGCCGGCCAATTTCAAGCACCTCCGGGAATCGATCGGTCAGCAATTCCTCGCCTCGCGACCAGATCAGCACTTCTCCTTGCCGGCGAAGCAATTGGGCACGTATTCCGTCCCATTTCCATTCGACCTGCCATTCGTCGGCGTCTCCCAGGTCGGAAAGCGGCGACTCCAACGGATGGGCGAGAAAGAACGGGTAGGGCCGACCGGGCGTGGCATGGCCTTCGCCGCCGATCAATCGCTGGTAATCGGCGCTTGTCGGCTCCCAATTTCCCATCACGCGATGGGCCATTTCCGCGACGGCTACGTTCGCGACCGCCGACAATGCTCGCACAACCAACGTTCGGGCCACGCCGATCCGCAGTTCGCCGAGAATCAGTTTGTGCCACACCAGTCGCTGCGCCGCGTTGAGTTCATGCCAAGTGCGCACAACGAGATCATGTTGGCCCGCGGTATCGTGCGTTCGTATCGGCAGCACACGCTCTTCCACCAGCCGGTGGAGCGGCAGATTCGTGCCTTGGCCGTTGCCCAGCGAATTTTCCGCAAATCCACTTGCATTGGGCTCCTCGACATCGGGTAGCAGCAGCGCGAGCGTTTCGGAAAGATCGCCGACCGCATCGTAGCATTCTTCGACCAACCAAAGCGGTATCCGCGCTGCTTGGGCAATCCATGCCCGGAGCAGCCGCGTCGTTATGGCGCGCTTGATCCTGCGACCGGTGAGAAAGAACAACGCCCAGGCGGCATCGGCGGGCTCGGCCGCGGCGAAATACGACTCGAGGGCCCGCACCTTTTCCAAAGTGCGCGTCGTGGCATCGAGTTCGTAAAACAACTTCGTGAAGCGGCGCATTATTCTTTTGCTCGATCGACCGGCAAGATCCTAATCCTCGGCCGCGGTTTCCTTCGGAGTTTCATGGGTCGGAATTGCTTGCGCAACAAATTCCTCGTTTGCCGCCGCGTCTTCTCGGGCCGCGAGGGGCTCAGCTTCTTCTTCGCCTTCGAAAGCGGTTTGAATTGCCCGGGCTCGCAGCCCTTGCTCGCTGAGCCAGCGCACGAGCACGCCGCTATAACCGTGCGTGGCCCAAACTTCCTCGGCGCCGGTGGCGGCGATCGCGCCGAGCAAGCCATTCCAATCGGCATGGTCGGAGAGCGCGAAGCCCGTGTCGAGCGCTCGCCGCCGACGCGGTCCGCGGATTTGCATCCAGCCCGAAGCCATGGCCGACGACACTTCGCCGAATTTTGCCAACCATGGTGTATTTGCGGCCGAAGGCGGGGCAATCACGATTGCCCGACCGCGGGCCGGCCGACTGTTCTCGACCGTCGCACGGTCGGTCGGCGGCAGGCGCACTCCCGCCCGGGTATAGTGGGGTAGAAACCGATCGACGGCCCCGTGGACCAGGATCGGGCCGATCGATGAATCAAGCCCCGCGAGCACGCGTTGCGCTTTTCCGAGCGAATACGCGTAGACGACGCTTGTCCGTCCTCGCTCCTGATTTCGCCGCCACCAGGCATGCAGACTCTCGAAAATCCGGCTCTCCGCCTGCCAACGATAAATCGGCAGTGCGAATGTCGATTCCGTGACGAAGGTGTGGCAGTGCAGGGCTTCGAAAGGCCGGCAAGTCGGGTCGGCGACGGTCTTGTAATCGCCGCTAACGACACACACTTCGCCTCGCGCTTCGATTCGCACTTGCGCCGAGCCGAGAATATGGCCGGCCGGATGCAGCGAAACGCGCGCGCCGCCGAGTTGAACCGTCTCGCCATATTCGAGCCCTTCGACCGGCGACTCGGCGCCGACACGCTCCTGAACCAGTGCGGTCCCCTCGCGAGCCGTCAGGTAGGATTTCGAGCCGGGCCGGGCATGATCGCTATGGGCATGCGTCACGATCGCCCGAGCAACGGGCTTCCAAGGATCGACGAAAAAATCACCCGCAGGGCAATAGAATCCGCATTCGGTGAGTTGAATCAGCGAAGTCATCCAAGCCGCACCGTTGGCGAAGGCCGCAAAATTCTCGATCGTCTCGAGAAATTATAGCGCGGCGAGGGCGGCGGACCACCAACGCCCGCGGCGCGGCTGCGTCACCGGATTGCGGAATCGCAGGCCAAAGGCTCTCCTCCAAGGCAGGCGTCAGAAAAGCACGATCAGCCGGCGGCAAAGCCAACACCTGCTGCAGCAGTTCGTCGCGATCGCTCAAAAATCGCTCCTAGCCACAGCAATGTCAAACGTCGCAGCGGCGAACTGCTTCGGCCAAGCCGGCTAGGGCAGACGCGTGGGCCGGGATGAACTCTTGGCCCACGTAGCCTTTGTAGCCCGTCGCGACAATGGCTTCCATGATCGGCGGGTAGTTGATTTCTTGCGAGTTGTCGAGTTCGTTGCGGCCGGGAACGCCGGCGGTGTGGTAATGGCCGATGTATTCCTTGAACTGCCGGATTCGCGAGATTACGTCGCCTTCCATGATTTGCACGTGATAAATGTCGTAGAGCAATTTCACCCGCGGGCTGCCGACGCCGCGAACGACTTCGATGGATCGCTCGATCTGGTCGCAAAAGTAGTCGGGGTGCCCTTTCATTTCCACGTTGACCCGGCTGTTGAGCATTTCCAGGCAGACGGTGACTTTCTTTTGCTCGGCGTAGCCGGCAATTTGTTTCAGGCCCGCGATCATGTTGGCCACGCCTTCGCCGTCGGAAATGCCGCGGCGCATTCCGGAGAATGTGATCACGCTGGGAAAGCCGGCATCCGAAGTAGCGTCGATGCTCTTTCGCAGCGCGGCGAGACATTGCTCGTGCTCTTCCTTATGGGCAAAGCCCTTGGTGAACGGATGACTCGGCGAAATGGCGCAAATCAAACCGTGCTTCTTGATCACCGGCCAAAGCTCCGGACCGGCCAATTCGACCGACTTCAGCCCCATCCGAGCCGCGGCGGCCGCAAGGGCTTCGATCGACAGCGACTTTTGGAAACACCACCACACAACCGATTGGTTCAGCCGGCCGTTCGATACAACGATCTTGTAATCCGCGCCGGCGGCTGGCTCCTCATCGGGAGTCGTTGGTTGCGATGCGGCGCCGGCGGCCCGGGCGGATCGCCCGAGACCCACGCTGGCCGCGAGCCCGGCAGCGCCTGCCAACAAGGCACGGCGGCTGACGGCCGAAGATTCGCTGACGTCGGGCGATCGATCGGAATCGTGGTTCGGCATGGGTTTCTCCGAAGAGCGTTGATTGCGGGAGGAAGCATCCGTCGTGATTGCCAATGGCAAGCGCCATTCAACGAATCTACCCCGCGTCGCCATCCCCGTCCATCAGGAAGGCGATCCTTACGGCCGCTTCACCATGGCCGTGGTGGTTATGAGCGAATGCTCCAGGCCGATGCCGAGCAATCGCGACAGATCGGCGATCAGGCAAGGCGGGGCGGCAGTCAGCGTCACGCTGATCGTATCGCCGCTACCGCAATCGATCCACCGCGAAGTAGCTCGGCGATCGTTAATCCGAAGATCGAGGTTGGAACAGACTGCACCGCAGCCATCGCGGGCAAGCGATCGCTGCGCGGCAATAGTGATGCTGGTGCGGCTGGCCCGTGGAGCCGCCGCTTCTTGGACGGCCGACACCGCGGCACGTTGGAGGCACGCATCGATCGAATTTAATTCCATGAATTTCGTCAGCGCCAACGATCCGAGAACGGCTGCCGAAATCGCAAGGCACCAAAGCCAGCGATCGGCGTCGGGACGAGCGGGGTCGGCGGCGGTTGCAGAGTGAGGAATCGCGCACATGCGGTTTAGGGTAATTGCAGGCGGCCAGCATACAAGCTACGGCAGGGCGAGAACGTAGAGCGATGCGAAAAGCCGACACCCTTGCTAGTGTAGCGTCTCATTTAGATCGGGCTTTATCGGTTGACCAGTTCCGCGGCAATTTTGCCGGCAGACGCGCGAACGGCGAGCCACAGAGTCACAGCGCGGCGGAAGCCGCAAGCAAAGTAGCAGGCACACTCCGTGTGCCGTCTGCGCTGCTCTGTGCGCAATGCGCCGCGGTGCGCGGGCGGCACACGGAGTGTGCCTACTACGATAAAGACACTTTCGTCGCTTCTTAGGAGGAATTCGTGTGTTCGTGGCACGGAGAACACCGAGAGGTAGCGCTTCGGGCTCCCGGACTCGCGGCAATTAATGCTGCGGACCGAGTGAACCGGAGGCGGCGGCGCCGTAGTCGTGGCCGCCGCGGGCCGAGGTGATGATCATCAACAAACCGACGGCCATCAATACGGCTCCGACGACGTAGGGCAACACGATCGGCAAAAAGATGGTTTGCTCGAGCAGCGGCAAGCCGAGCATGGGCCCCAAGATTCGCGCCAGCGCGCTAACGCTCTGGCCGATGCCCAAGATGCTGCCTTGCTTGGCCGGATCGCTGCGGCGCGAGATCAGGGAATTGAGCGACGGCATCATCATGGCGAAGCCAAATACCATGAGCGTTACCGCGCCAAAAAGCCCCAGCTTGCTCGAAGTCTGGATCGCGGCGACGAGCGCAACAAAGCCCAGGATGTCGGTCAGCGCGCCGATTGCCGCCATGGTTCCCTCGCTGATCACGCCCAACAGCCGGCGCACGAACAGGCCCTGCGCCACCGTGAGCGTGAAACCGATGTACGAAAAAGTGAGCAGAACTTGTTTCAAGTCGAAATGAAACGGGCTTGTTTTCAATCGCGATTCCACAGGCACCAAAGCATCAAGGGCTCGCGATTCGGAGGCATTTGCCGTGGCGACGGGATCGTTCTGCCCACCGGAAAGCAGCAAGGGCAGCGTCGTTTCGAAGTTGGCGAATGCCAGGATGCAGACGAACAATGTCAGCAACAGCGGACCGACCGAAGGCATTTTTAGAGCCGTGCGCAGAGCTCCGAAGTCGAACAACCGCTTCCCGGCCGATTTGCTTTCGGGGTTGAGCGATTCGGGAAGCATGAAATAGGCAAAGAGCAAGCCGCAAGCGGAGAGCGCTGCGGCTGCATAGCCGGGTTCCGGGCGGGGATTGCTTGTGTTGCCCAACAGCGCTAATCCTCCGAACATCGGACCGAAGGTAAATCCCAAGCCGAACGCGGCTCCCACGAGCGCCATCCCTTTGCCGCGATTTTCCAGCGTCGTGACATCGGCGATGTAGGCCTGGGCCGTGGTGATGGTTGCCCCCGCAATGCCCGCTCCAATCCGTGAAACAAACAGCCAGGCGATGCTCCGCCACACCGTGGCCAACCCGAACAGGGTGTAAAATACCACCGATCCGGCAAGCCCGATCATCAGCACGGGCCGGCGGCCGATCCGATCGGAGAGCCGGCCCCACATCGGTGAAAAGATAAACTGCATCGCCGAAAAGCTGGCGACCAGCAGCCCAATCACCATTCCATTGTTGGCCTCGCCAAAATCACGGGCGTAGATCGACAACAGCGGCAAGACCATTCCGAAGCCGAGCAGGTCGATAAACACGGCCAAAAAAATAACGAGCAGCGAGCCTTTGCGTGGTTCGGGCATGGAGGAAGGCAAGGGTGAGGGTGAGCGTGAAAGTGAGCGCGAGGGTGAGGGTGAGGGTGAGGGATTAGCGATGGGCGCGGCCAACGCGGGCAGTGATGTAGAAATCGTCGCCGGCGAGTTGAGTTTTTGGATCGATTAGCGGCAGAACATCGGCGATATTCGCCAATCCCCGACCGGCGAGCGGCATTGGCGCGTGGCTGCCGCCGATCAGTTTTGGCGCGATGAAGACGTGTACTTCATCGATCGCATTGGCGTCCCAAAGACTGCCCAAAAGCTGCGAGCCCCCCTCGACCAAAACGTTGGTCATTCGGCGGCGGCCCAATTCGTCGAGCAGTGATTGCAACCGGTCCGCGGCCGATGCGCCGTCGCAGACGAACACCTCGCATCCGGCGTCAGTGAGCCGCCGCCGGTCCGCGGTGCTCGATTCGAGCCCCGCGGCGATCAAGAGGGGCGCATCGCGAGCGGTGCGGACTAATTGGCTTGCCGACGGCAACGAAGCTCGCGTGTCGGCCACGATCCGGGTCGCACGCCGTGGCCCGGGCGGTCGGGGGATGAGCAGCGGATCGTCGATCAAGGCCGTTCCCCGGCCGACAAGGATTCCGTCGACGCGGCCCCGCAAGCGATGGCCGATTTGCCGGGCGAAGGGGCCCGTGATCCATCGACTCTGGCGCGCGTTCGTGGCGATCTTGCCGTCGAGCGACATTGCCCATTTGGCAATCAGCCACGGTCGCCCGACGCTCAATCGCTTGAGATACGGTGCGTTCAAGGTTCGGGCCGCGTCTTCCGACAATCCGACTTCAATTTCGATCCCGGCCGCTGTGAGCTCGGCAAACCCCTGGCCAGCAACGGCAGGAAAAGGATCCAGCATCGCACCGACGACGCGGCGAACGCCCGCGGCAATCAAAGCGCGAGTGCAAGGGGGCGTCTTGCCGGTGTGGCAGCACGGCTCGAGCGTGATATAAGCGGTGGCGCCGCGGGCTCGAGCCCCAGCGACTCGCAAGGCTTCGATTTCGGCATGGTCGCCGCCGAAGCGCTGATGCCATCCTTCGCCAACCACGCTGCCGTCGGGCCCGACCAGCAGACAGCCGACCATCGGATTCGGTTCGACAAAACCTTCGCCGCGCGCCGCCAATTCCAGCGCCCGACCCATGTGCCACAAATCGAATTCGTCCTGCGACATTGAATTCCAAAGGAATTATTCGGGTGGTTGCCGAGGCTCGGCCGAAAAATAACTTCCGCTTTTCGAATCCCTCACCCTTCCCTCTCCCGCAAGGGGAGAGGCGTCTGCGGAGAAGATATTTTTCGGCCGAACCTAGGCGGGAGCGGATCGATCGGCTGCGGCGCCGATGGCTAGTGCATCGAGAAAACTCAATCCATGCCGGGTGTCCAAATCACGGGTTTGGAACCACCGCCGGCGGCGACCGCGGCTTCTCCTCCAGGAACAAGAATCTTTCCAGGCTCTGCCGCCCCCGGCACGATAATCGGCGAGCCCTGCGGGTCGGAGCGACCGATCCGGCGTCCATGCTCGTCAATCAGCCCAAGTTCGTAGAGCAGTTGCATGAAGGCTTCAGCGACGCCGGGCTCCCGTGCGTGTTCACGCTGTAAGTGATTGGTCAGGCGGGTAACGTCGTCGGCCTCTCGGCGCTGGAAGCGGAGCCGAAGCTCAGCCAGATCCCAGGCCGCTGTGGATTGCTTCGCCCGTTGGGCGGCGGCGCGGCCTTGCTCGACAACTGCCAATCCGGCGTCTGAATCCCGCGCGGCGGTAAACAGAACGCTGTAGGCTTCGACCACCTCGGGGCGGCCGGCAAGCGACTCTCGGCCGACGATTTGTTGAGCAAACAATTCCAGCGCCCGGGGGTGCCGCGGAATCTTCGCCCGTCGGTAGCATTGCAGCAACTCGTCGTCGCTCAGTTGATCGGCTTGCAGCCGTGAAAGACGGGTGCGTGGCAATTCCGCAAAATTGACCGTCTTGGGATCGACCGTAGCAGGCTGTGGCAAGCCCAGCCGCTCGCGCAGACGGCGCGGGAGATCTTCTTCGGAATCGAGACTATCGTCGAGTTCCACTAGCAGGACGAGCGCCAAAACGCGAATTCGCAACCCGGGCACCGATGCCGCTTGCCGCGGAGTTTGGCCATTCAGCTCAACCAGGGGTAGATCCGGCCAAACATCCAGAACGCGGTGCATCGTTTCTTCCCGCTCCAATTGCAATCGTCGCTCGGGCGAAATTTCGACGGGAAACCGCAATGGCCGGCGCAGCCTTGCTTCACGTAGGGGACTTTGCAAAAACAGATTTTCCGTCGCGTCACCGAGGGCGTCCCCGGCGATTTGGCCGAGTATTTCGCGCGCGGCCGCAAGATCGGATCGTTCGCAAAGAAGTTCGACACGCTCGCTTCGATCGGTTTGTCGGCCGAACAGAAAAGCCGTGCCGAGCACATAAGGGATCTGTTCTCGCGGCGCTTCGGCCGAAGGCGGAAGAGGCCGATCCAGGAGCATGAAGGCGGCCCGCGGCGGTGGCTCATCGTCCGCAACATCGCCGGTTACTTCGCGCCAGCGGCGAGGATCGATCGGTAGCTGCTCGATCCGCCGGTCCGCGGCAAGCCGCTCTTCGAGCTGGCCTTGATCGTTCACCGTATACGACAGTTTGATTTGATCGGCAGGGCTCGCAGGATGGTCTGCCGGATGCAGCGCGCGGTGATGTGTTTCCAAGACAATCGCTGTCGCTTGCGCGTCGACGGCATCGTCGAGCGGCACGTCCAGCGCCGCACAATTCCGAAAGGCCTCGGCTGCTCCCAGATAGTCCGCGATCCACGCCCGCAGGCGGCCGAGGTTTTGCCACAAGGCGAGCGATCTTCCGGCAATTGGGATGAGGGCCGCAAATTTTTCGGCCGCCGTATGCCATTGCCCTTGGCGAGCCTTTTCAAGGGCAACCTCGAATTCATATTTCCACGGTGCGCCGAACGGCGTGGAAACCAGTTCTTTCGGCACTTTGAGCAACAGCGGAATGCTTGGTTCGGCTTCGACCGCGGCCCAATGCTGCAGGGCGTGCTTGTCGTCGCCCCCCGAAAGACAAAGCTGGAACCAGGCCAGCGCTTGGGCGGCGGGAAAATCACCGTGGTCCGCCAGATGCTCGGCCACGGTTCCATAGGCTTCGTAGAGCGCGGAGGGAAGCTCCTGCCCGCACAGAGCCAACGCTTTTTCGAGCGTCGGAATGGCGTCGGCCGGCTTTTCTCCGGACGCCTGGAGTACGGCGAGTTCGGCCAGCGCGATCGGATTTTCCGGATGTTTTTCGCGAAATGTCGCGAGCGTGGCCGCCGATGCCTCGCTCTTGCCGAGCACCGTTTCGAGCGTCGCACGAGTGGAAAGCAAGCAGGCCCGGCCGGGGTATTTGTCATCGAGCTTGGCGACATAATCGAGTGCGGCGACGCGTTGGTCGCCGTCGATCATTCGCTGCAGCTTATCCAATTCGTGAACCAAATCGGCGCAGCAAAACTTGATTTTCTTGCCGGTGCCGCCGGGGCACGGAGAATAAGGATCGATGGTCATCGGCAGGGCGTTCCGTTTTCGAAGCGAAAGAAAGCGGCCGACCGTAGCGACCGCCTGGGCGCATCATCCTACCTTGCGTCGCGGAGAAACAAAACCCATTGAAACCGCGGGCTGAACGAAGGCCCACGCGGATCGCGCGCACCGCGGCAAATCGGGCCGTTAGCCGCGGCAGAAAAACGGCTTCGGCGTTTGGAATTCGGGATGCCATCCGGCGGCGGTCGCCGAGATTGTTGGCGGTCTATCCTTAGCGGCTGCCCACCGACAGTTCCGCGCGCTTTTTGGCAATCAGCGCCAGCAGCGCCTTTTGCGGATCGGCGAATTTTTTGATCCCCTCGCGCATCAGCGTCTCTTCGAGATGCTTGGTATCGACCAATCGGTCGATCTCGGCCAGCACGGCTGCGTCCGGCATTTCGTCCACCTGCCGGGTAAAGGTGCGGCCGCTCTTTTGCACCGCCTCGTTCGTCGCGGGGGGATTCGTTTCGATGTCGCTGCCGGCAAATGCGGCGACATATTTCCAGGGCGGATCGGACGGTTTTTTCGTTCCCGTGCTGGCAAAAATCATTTCCTGCGCCAGCCGCGTCTTATGCCCGTCCCAGAATTTCTTGTTTTCAGCCCAAATCCGCTTTGCGTTGACGATGCCCACTTGTCCCTGTGCCGCCGCAGACAATTGCGATACGTGCTGCTCCGTGTACACGTCCAGGCGCGATACGAAAATGCTGTAGACGCTCTTGAATTGGTCCGTCGACTTCCGCCGCTGCGCGCCTTTCCAGATTCGATCGCGGGCGATCCGATATTGGCGATCGGAAAAGATGAGTGTGACGTTCAACGTCACACCGGCCGCACACAGTTCCTCAAGCGCGTCGAGCCCCGCCGGAGTGGCGGGCACTTTGATCATCCGGTTGCGATGGCCGGCCGACCATTGCTTGCCCAATTCGATGTATCGGGCAACACGCTCCTCGTGTGGCGGGCCGCCGTTCGGATCTTCAAGCAATGGGTCCAGCTCGAAGCTGACGTAGCCATTGTCGCCCGTGGTAGCTTCCCAAACGGGCAGGAAAACTTGCTGTGCTTCTCGAACCAACTGATCGGTAAGTTGCCAGGCGATATGGAGGTCGTCCGCCCCGGAACGAATCAATTCGTTGAGCTGTTTATCGAATCGACCGGTCTTAATCAGGTCGGAAATAATGATCGGATTCGAGGTCGCACCGCTAGCGCCCAACGCGTAGTTGGACCGGACCAAGTCGGGATCGATCGAATCCAGCCAGAGCTTTGTTCCGGTGGCGATGAGCGATTCAAGCGGCGAAACCATGGCGGGTCTCCTTGGTACGGGGGATGAGTTGCAGAGGATCGTCGTTTTGGTCGCACGCGCGATCAGGCCCGCAGGCGGCCACCTTCGAAGCGTTCGTGCGGTTCCAGCACGGCAAATCGCAATTGGTGCTCCTTGGCGCAATGGTATCCTATCCGCCGCGTAAAGGATTGGACAGCTATCTCTTTGCTGTGAAACGCCGCCTCAAATTCTCGACCCGCCGCAACTTGCCTCGCTTATGGCCGCGGTGCCGAATTGCGAAGATGCGTCGGTTCGCAAATTTAGGAATCCGTGGGAGAATTTTCCGATTGTCGGATATTTTCCGGATTTATGGGTTATTCCTGTTGGGAAAGCCCTGCGGCTTCCGATGAGCAATGGGAAAAATCGTTTTCGCTCGCGAGCCTCCCTGCGGAGGCCGTGGTGGAATGGATTGGCAGAGGGAGCGCAAACTCGTGCAAACCGTGATGATGCCAAGAACGAGCTGCCTCGTAGCAATGCTGGCACTTTGCCTCTGCTGGTGCGCAACGGCGGTCGGCGCAGATGGTATTTTGGCGAATTTCATCGCCGCTCAACAGGCCCCCGGCGGCGATGCTGGCACAGCGGCGACGCAGACCCCGCCGGGGACGGTGGAAGAAGTGCCGCCCGCACCAGGACAAGGCGAACCGATCGCGCCCGGCCAAGAAGTTGGCGTGCCGGCCGTCCCAGTCTCGGCCATGGATGGAATCCTCCCGCCGGGTCCGATGCTGGCCGACGGCCAAGCGATACCGCCGACCGCCAGCACGCGTGATTGGTTCGACTTCCACAACTGGTATTCGCAAGACGATTTCACGATCTTGAACCACCCCAAGCCGAAGCGCAATGTACGGTTGTTGTTCGATTTTGCCGACGCCGAGAATCAGTTTTTCACCGACAACCTCGGCCTCGGCATCACGCCGGGCGCTCGGCTAACTTTGGGCTATATCCTCGATCGGGAGAAGTTTCAGGACCACAGCGTTGAAGTGACTTACGAGGGCCCCGACGTCTGGAACAAGCTCTACAGCATCAATGCCGCTCAGGGAAGCGTGTTCAGCATTGCGGAAAACACGTCGACCGTCGGTTCGCTGGACAATAGCTTGAACCAATTCCTGGGCGGTTTTAACGGGGTCGACACCTACTTGATCAAATACCAGTCGGATTTGAACAGCATCGAGATAAACTATCGCGTGCGGAGCGAATTGAGCAGCGATCAATTGGTCTACGATCCCGACGCGGCCATCTGGGTGCGCCGCGTCGAAAACGGACTTACCTTCTCGTATCTCGTTGGATTCCGCG
The DNA here is from genome assembly GCA_036267355.1 of Pirellulales bacterium. Taxonomy (NCBI): domain Bacteria; kingdom Pseudomonadati; phylum Planctomycetota; class Planctomycetia; order Pirellulales; species Pirellulales bacterium. The sequence continues at coordinate 23,948 of DATAWG010000040.1, forward strand.
ACGTGGAGCTCAACGAACGGCTCAACGAATCGGCGTTCCGTTTCGCAAATTTCGTCGGCCCGGCATCCGGCTCATACAACGTCAAAGTGAACAACAGCCTGGCGGCCCTCCAGTTCGGCGGCGAATTGGACTATCAGTATCAGCGCTTCTTTGTGGCAGTCCGCGGCTCGATCGCGCCAGCCATCAACTTCGCCGAACAGATGAGCAATATCCAATCGACCGATCCCGTGCTGGGGGGTCTGAATCCGCTCGCGCTCAAGGCTTCCAACGATGGACCAGCCTGCATCAGCGAATTCCGCCTCGAAGGGGGCTACGAAATTCGGCCGAATGTGCGGCTGCGGTTGACCTACGATTTCCAATGGCTGACGAGCATCGCGCTGGCCACAAGCCAATTGAGCCTGTCCAGCCCCAACCCCGGTAAAATCATCGTCAGCAACGACATGATGCTCAACGGACTGTCCGCCGGAATTGATTTCTCCTGGTGAGGCAGCACCTGACGGATTTCGGCCGAACGCAGCTTCGGCATGTCTCGGACAGGATGCCCGGAGGGCGAGCGCGGCCGGCAATTCCGCGGCCGAAATTGCCCGCGCCGTCGTTGATACGCCGCTGGGCCGGGGTAAAATAGGGCTTCGGCGCCAAATTCGGTCCAACCCATTGCAACTCGAATCCGGCCCAGCCTGTGACAGACGATCTCAATCCGCAGCGCGAACCGAATACATCCGCTGGGCCGGCATCGTTTTGCCTGCGGCCGAAGCGGCGCTCCGACGCTGCTCAGGACGATGAGGCGACCGCCGGCGGAACGTCATTTTCGATGGCCGAGGCGCGGCACATCGTGCGGGATCTCTTCACGCCGAACCCTTGGATCTATTGGACGGATTTCTTGCTATCGTTCGGCGTCGGCCTCGTTTGCTATGGCTTGGTCCGGAAAGTGCCAGGCTGGTCGCTGCTGCAAGCGGGGCTATTTCTGACTTCGTGCATTTGTTTTTTTCGAGCATCGCTCTTCGTGCATGAGATTGTTCACTTCCGAACAGGCTCGTTTCGCGTCTTCCGATTCGTTTGGAATTTGATCTGTGGAATCCCGTTTCTCGTCCCGTCGTTTACCTATTACACGCATCTGGATCACCATCGCCGCAAATTTTATGGGACTAAAGAAGATGGCGAATATCTGCCCCTCGGCCATCAAACGCCTTGGCATATCTTGTTTTATCTCTCGCAAACGTTGGTGATTCCAGGCGTTGTCGTGCTGCGATTCCTGGTGCTGACGCCGCTGACGTGGTTTGTCCCTCCGGTGCGGCGATTGGTCCACCAGCGGCTTTCGTCGTTGGTCATGGATCCGACCTATATCCGCCCGTTGCCAGCTCGCGACGTATTGCGCATTTGGCGAATTCAAGAATTCGGTTGCTTTTTGTTTTGTGCCACCGTGGGCGTGCTTCTTATACGCGGCATGCAGCCGGGCGCCGACCCGGCGGGGCCCTTTCCGGTTCGCCGCGGTGTGTTGCCGATGGGGTTCTTGGTGCAGGCCTATTTGACCGGCATGATGATCGTTTTTCTAAACGCTGTTCGCACTCTTGGCGCCCATCGATTTCTAAACGATGGCCGGGAAATGACGTTTGTCGAGCAGCTTGTCGACTCGGTCAATTACCCGCGGCGTCCGTTGATCACCGGGCTTTGGGCTCCGATTGGGCTACGATTTCACGCGTTGCATCATCTATTCCCCGCGATGCCCTATCACAATCTGGCGGCAGCGCATCGCCGGCTGATAAACGAATTGCCCGCCAACTCGCCGTATCGTCTGACGGTCGGCGATAGCCTGATCGTGTCGCTTTGGCAACTTTGGCTCGCATCGCGCCGTCTGCGGGCCGAAAAGCTCGCCTCGCTACCGAGTTAGGCTCGGCCGAAAAGCAGCTTCTCCCCCATACCAGCCTCCTGTTTGCGGGAGAGCGCACGGTGAGGGGGTTTCGAAAGGCGGAAGCTATTCTTGCCGAGCCTTAGTCTAGTGGGCCTTCGCGAGGCGCTCGGCGATGCGGGAATTCTCTTTGGGATTTGTTTGCCGGCTCTGCGGACTGGCGCTGCATTTCTGGCCGAGCGCTTGCCGGCAAGCCGATAATTCTTTCGCTTGCCCTCGAAAACCAGAACTGGCCCGAGGTTTGCTCTAAGCCGGCGAGCATGTCGCCGAGGGAATCCTGGGAGACAGCCTCGACGGCGTTTCCGGAGCACGAAGCGAATGGTTTGCCAGGGTTTGCGCCGGGAACGGATTGCGAGCGGCACGGGGAAAAATGAAACCGCCTAAGTGCTAGCATCAATGGCACGATCTGCTATCCTAGAGGCACCAGACATCCCAGACAGCCAATCGCTCGGTTTGCTTAATCTTGGACACGGTGGTCCGCGTTTGCCGATGAAAAGTTCGCCGGTCGTAATAGAACGCACGATCGCCACCGTTGCCCAAGAAAGCTGCCAGTTATGGAAAATGAATCGACCATGGCTGCCGCGCATAGCGGCGGTTTTTCCGCGCGACAGGCTCGGGAAATTCTGGCAGGGCTTTTTGAGCGCCGCCGGCGCCTCTATTGGATCGACCTGCTGCTGACGACGACTATTGGTTATGGCGCCGCCGGCATCTACCTGCGGGCGCCTGCTTTTTCTGCACTGCAAATCGGCGCCTATCTGGTCGCCGGGTTGGCCCTTTTCCGGGCCGGCAGTTTCATCCACGAAATCGCGCATTTCCATCGCGGCGAGATGCGGGCCTTCACGATCGTCTGGAATTTGCTTTGCGGCATCCCGATGCTGATGCCGTCGTTCTTCTACGAAAACCATATCGATCATCACAACAGCCACCGCTACGGCACCGAGCGTGACGGCGAATATCTGCCGCTCGGCGGGGGCTCGCGTTGGCAGTTGCTTTGGTTCTGGGCACAGGTTCCGCTGCTGCCGATTTATGTTTTCGTGCGCCTGTTGATCATCACGCCCCTTTCGATGTTCAGCCCCCGATTGCGGCGGTGGGCGCTGGAGCACATGTCGTCGTTCGTGATTAATTTCCGCCATCGACTCGATATACCGGCGATCGCCCCGCGGCGCGCCTGGGCGTTGCTGGAAATGGCCTGTTGCCTGCGCGCGGCCGGAATGCTTGCCGCAGCGGTCGTCGGGTTCTCGACGCCGATGCGAGTCGGACAGCTCTATTGCCTCGCGCTACTGACTCTGGGGCTCAACTACATCCGCAACATGGTGGCGCATCACTATCGCAACGTCAGCGGCGACGAAATGACCTATCTTGGCCAACTCGAGGATTCCGTGAACATCACCGGCGGTCCCGTGTTCACCGAGTTGTTCTTTCCGCTCGGCCTGCGCTACCATGCTCTGCACCATCTATTTCCGGCGCTGCCGTATCACAACCTTGGTATTGCCCATCGCCGATTGATGGCCAAGCTACCCGCGAACACGCTCTACCATCAAACGGTTTATCCAAGCTTCTGGGCGGTGATGCACGAGCTCTGGACCAAGCGCCCCGCGGCGGTCGGCCCTCGCGAAACCCCGCAAGAAGTTCAGGCGGCATAGCGTCGTCAGAGAGGCGTGCGAGCTTGGCGGCGGGGCGAAATTACCGCCTGCGGCACGTGTTTGCACGGGCATTCCACCGGCCGGCGCATTCACGCTTGCGCATCGACCACGCTTTTTTCTCGCCGCCGCTTGACTTCCGATTGTGCTACGATCAGATTTCCATGATCTGCCTGCCCACGTATGGAAATCCCCGCGAGAAGAAGATATGCCGGCCACGTCGCTGAATCGTCGCGTTCTTTTGAAAAGCTCATTGGCCTGGGCCGGCGCTGCGGCTTTGATCGGCCGCGGCGGGCGCGCACCGGGCTTTGAGAGTGGCAATAAACGGCCGCGCGTCGGCGCGGTCGGCACCGGCAGCCGCTGGTGCCAAAAGGCGACCGGCTTGGATGGCCCCTACGGTTCAGCGCCGGAGATGCGCCTCTACGGCGACTATGTTGCCGTCTGCGATGCCGATCGAAGCCGCCGGGAGCGGGCTGCCGCGCTCGTCAAAGATTGGAGCCGTGCCACGCCGGCCGTCGTGGCCGACTATCGCGCGATCGTCGATCGCCACGATATCGACATCGTCCACATT
>DATAWG010000041.1 GCA_036267355.1 Pirellulales bacterium
GGTTCCTAGGGGGCGTCGTTGCACAAATCGTGCGTGCGTGTCGATGCGACAACCTGTTCGCGCATGGCCGCGGTGTCTCTATAGACCAACCGCGGCTGTGCTGCGCGCCGACACGCCAACCGCCGCCTGTGTGCCACTGGCGATTGCATCGTAGCCCGAAGCGTTAGCGAGGGACGCACGCCGCTGGACGTTCCATTTGTGTGCGAGCTCAAGCGGCGCTCGCACTGGCCGACTGCGCTGGCCAGTGGCACCCGGCGAACGCCCCCCTCACCCCTCTCCCGCGAAGGGGAGAGGGGAAACTGGTGTGCCACCGGCAAGCGCATCGTAGCCCGAAGCGTTAGCGAGGGAGCACGCCGCTGGACGTTCCATTTGTGTGCGAACTCAAGCGGCGCTCGCACTGGCCGACTGCGCTGGCCAGTGGCACACCGGCGAACGCCTCTTCGCCCCTAACTCCGCTCCCGCGAGGGCAGAGGGCAACCGGGGTCTCAGCCTTTCAGGCCGCCGCTCATCGGTCAGGCTCGAAGCGATTTCCTACTTGCAGTCGCTCAATCATTGCCGGAACGCGGGATTGTCGAGCGTGGCGGCCGGCTTCTCGGGTTTGATGTTGGCCGAATTTGTTGCCAACGCGCCATGTGGTGGCTTAAGATGGAGCCTGCCTACCCAGCACAGCCGTCCTTCCCCCGGTGCGACCCGAGTGTGCTCAACGGGCATCGAAAGCCCGAGCCCGGCGTCCACCCGCCCACCGTGCATCACCCAACCAGCCGCTTGTCCGAGGACGATCCATTGGATAACGACGCTTCTGCCGGCGATCCGATGGCGAGCGGCCCTCCTGGCGACGGGTCTGCGGGCGGCTTGCCTCCGCCCCGCCCGGCCAGCATTGGGCCCTCCGCCGGTGCATCCGGCGGCGGCTCGGCCGACGATCATGCGCTGGTCGAAGCCGCGCAGCGCGGCGATCGGGCCGCGTTCTCGGCCCTGATCCAGCGGCATCAAGGGGCGGTGTATGGCTATCTTCGGGCCCGACTGCTCGAGCCGGCTGATGCCGAGGATTTGTGCCAAGAGGCGTTTCTGCGCTGCTATACGGCCGATGCCCGCTTCGATAGCCCCGCGATGGTGCGGCCGTGGTTGATCGGGATCGCGAGAAATCTGCTGCGCGAGCGGGTACGGCGGCTGAAGCGACGGCGCGAAGTGGCTTGGACCGAATTGTGCCTGGAACTGGAAAGCTGGAACCCGCCCGCCGACGACCGCCACGACCACGCCGTCCGCCTGCTGCCCGATTGTCTCGATTCGTTGGGCCAGACGGCTCGCGAAGCCCTCGATCTGCACTACCGCGGCAGCCTCCGCCTTTCGGCGATCGGCGACCGCTTGCATCGCAGCGAGGGAGCGGTGAAGCTGCTGTTGTTTCGCGCCCGACAGGCCTTGCGGCTCTGTCTCAACGGGAAATTGCGAGCCGATCCCCATGACTGACAAAGAACTCATCGCGCTGGTCGAATCGAAGCTTCCCCAAGAGCTATCGGTCGAGGAATTGGAGCTGATCGCCCGCCGGTTGCGCGAATCGCCGGCGGTGCGCGATGCTCTCGCCGGGCAGTTGGAATTGAACGAATATCTGGCCGTCGTCATCAGCCCGGTCGAGTTGTCGGCCGAGTCGGTTCTTTCCCGGGCCGGTCGATCCGACCCGTTTCGCCGCGGCAACGTTTGGCGATTGTTGGGCTGGGCCGTGTGCTTCTTGCTGATCGCGTTCACGGCGACGATGTTTGCGTTGCCGGCGATCCGCGAACACAACGCCCGCTTGGCCGCCGCGCGCTCGGCCGACGCCGCAACCACCGACACGATCGATCCGAGCGCCGCCGCCGCGCTGGATTCGAACGGTTCGTCGCACGGCAATTCGCCGGCCGGCAAAACCTCCGACAAACATGCCGGCGATGGAAATGCGAAGACTCCCGGCGGCAAGAACGCCGATCACGGCCATTCCGGCAAGAACGGCGGCGATACGAACGCGCCCGGCGCGTCCGATCATCCCGCCGTGGCCAGCGAAGTGCCGCCGAGACAACCCTGGCTGCGAAAGGACCAGCTGGCCGCTCCGCCGCGGCCGTGGCGTCAAGTCGCCCTCGAAACCGTGGGAACGAGCGTCGAAAACGGTCCGAATGCCAAGGTCGGATTTCCCGGCTCGGCCCCCGGCATCGCCGACGCGAAGGTGTGGTTTAGCGCCGCCAACGGCAATTGGCAGATTCAGCCCCGCGATTGGCAAGGGCACCGCTTGCCCTTCATCGACGGCTTGCTGCGATTCGAAGCGCCTTGGGCCGACGACCATGTGCTTCGGCTATCGATGTGCGATTGCGTGCCGATGGCCATCCATTTTTGGCACGACAAAACGGGCCTGACCTTGCGGCTCTACAACAATCGCTGGGCGCTGGTGGCCTATCGCACGACGCGAGAAGACCCCCGGCAATCGGTGCCCAAGAATTTCGTGACGCTGGCGACCGACGATGCTCGAAACTCGAACACCTGCAATGGCACCTATCCGCTGCGGATGGACTTGCGATTCCACGCCGGCGAGTTCACCGTGAGCCGCGGCGATCTGGTGTTGCTCCGCGCGCCGTTCGATGGCTTGCCGACCGAGACCTACTTCGAAGGCCACGCGATTTTCTCCGGGCTCGACATGGTTCGCGTCAGCGGCGACCTGCCGCCGGCGAGCGCCCCGCTTCCCGTGGCGAAAGACATCGCGCGTCCGGCCGACCTGAGCTGGCACGGCCCGGTGATCCCGAACCAGCCGCCGAATCAGGGGCAAAAACCAGCCCCCCTGCCGCCGGGAATCGAGTTCAACAAGCTGGCCGACGGTTCGGTGGAAATGAAATCCGACGGGGCGAAGGCGATCGGCAGCCAATGGTTCGATCTGCCGAACGACGGGCTATATGAAGTCGAACTGGAACTCGATCACGTGACTCCCGGCACCCGCGTCGTGTGTGGGCCCGCGGGAAGCGATCCGGTGGGCACGATCGGTTTCTTTCAGGAGAATCAGACGAAGGGGATGTCGTGCCGATTGGCGCATATTTGGGATCAGCCGCCAAACTTCGACCAACAAGTGACGAACGAACCAGCGTCGTTCGCCGCGCCGCACGAATTTGTTCGGCTGGTCGGCGGTTGCGGCTTGGTGCGTGCCTATATCGGCATCGACGGAGTGCATTGGGCGCAGCTCGGTATCGGAGTGCATGATTTTTGGTCGCCCCCGTTGGTGCATCTCGGATTGGGCTGCGAGCCCGGCGACGGTCGGCATTCGATCGTGTTGCGCCGCGTGCTGCTGCGCGAGTTTCACGAATTGGCGCAGCTCGCGCCCGCCCAGCTCATCGCGAAAGCGCCCACGGTTATTGCCGACAACATGCAGCAGTGGCAAGCGGAAGTGGCCAAGCATCCGGCGCCGGCCGGCGCCGCGACGGGCGACTGGCAGCGAGCGTGCGCGCTGCGGGCCATCTTGGGCAATTCGCAATCGGCGATCGGCCGGCAATTGTCGGCCGAGCTGTTTGGCTATTCGTTGAATGTTCCGATGAGCGTCGAGCGGCGGATCGCGTTGCTGCACGAAATCGCCGATGTCTCCGATGAATGGGGCGACGGCAACGCGGCAACCAATCTGGCCACGCGGTTCGAATTGCTCGGCGAGCAACTCCTTCGCCAGCAATACAGCACTCCTTGGACGACCGTCAACGGCGCCGTGCTCCGTTCGCAAATCTGGTCGGCCGGTTCGTATTCGCTAAAGATGGATTCGCTGGCCCGGGCCGAGCTTTTGCAATTGGTCTATTCCAACCGGCCGGAGCAAGTGCTGCAGACCGTCGCCCGGCTGCGGCTCTCGAATTGGACCGATTCACTGATGCTCTGGGCCGAGGAATGGGCCTCGACGCAAACCGGCGCGGGGCTCGACGGAGATATCGTCGCCGAACATACCGGCCGCAGCCCCTTGATCGATGAGCTCAATAAAGAAGGCTTCAGCACCCTGGCGGAATTCGAATCGGCGATCGATAGCCGATCGTTTCACGACGCCTGCCAGATCATCACCGCTCCTTCGACGCTCGAGATTTCCGGTTTAATGCCCGACCCGCGCGATCCGCAGCTTTCGGTCTCGCTCGACACGGCCCTGGGCGCCGCGCTGCATCGCGAGCCGGAGCTGCGCGAGATGATGAGCCGGCAGTTCGGGCCGGCCGGCATGCTGGAAGCACGTCGGGCGATGGATCAATCCGATGCCGGCGGCGTTCTGGCCGCGGCCTCGCGCTATCGCGGCACTCTTGCGGGGTCCGAGGCTTGCCTTTGGCTCGGAGACCGGGCCGTCGGTGGCGGAGAATTCAATCGGGCCCGCATCTGGTATCGGCAAGCCGTGCAAGGTCGCAAGGCCTCGATCGCCGCACGCGTCGCGCCGCACGATCGATTGGCCGCCGCCATGCTCGGCGAAGATGTCGGCGCTCCGGCGACCGCGCCGGTGCAATTCGGCGAAGTGACCATGTCGGCCGCCGATTTCGAATCCCTCGTGGCCGATATGCGCAAGGTGCATGCTGTAAACGGCCACCCGTACGGCGGCATCGCGACCGCCACTGCCCTGGTGCCGCCGGCGCCGGCGCCAAGTGGTTTCGAACTTCAGCAACTCGAACGCTTCGACGGCGACTCCGGCGACAACCCCGGCGATGTGAACAATGCCACGCCCAGCCGCGGCAATTCGCTCCGCTGGCTGCGGCCGATCAACGCGGCCGACGTGGCGACCGAAGTCGATTCGCCCGCCATCAACACCAGCATCGATTGGGCCGCCCGGCAATTGGCCGTCGCGGCGGATGGCGACCGGCTCTATGTGAGCAATCGCTTCCAGGTGAGCGCGTATGAAATGAAAAGCGGCCACCGACTCTGGCGGACCGAATTGGGCGGCGACCACGATCGCACCCATGATTGGACCCTCGTGCCGATGCGGCCACTGCCGATCGGGGCGCGGTTGTTCGTCCGCCGGTTGACGCGCACGCACCCCGAACTCGCCATGCTCGATGCCCCGAGCGGCGCCGTGAAATGGCGCAGCCCGCCGTCGCTGGCGGTCGTGTCGGATCCGCTTTGGCTGGGGGACGAAGTGGCGGCGATTGCGGCCGACCGCGTCGACGACGAAACCGTGTTGTCGCTAACCGTCTTCGATCCGGCCGACGGCTCGGTCCGCCGCAGCCAACCGATCGCTTCGATGCAGCAGGCTTGGTGGTCGCAGCGAACCTGCCAATTGACGCAAGCCGGCGACAACCTGGTGGCCGTGCTTTGCGGCGCCGTGGTGTGTTGCGATCTATCGGGCCGCCCGCGCTGGACGCGCCGGCAAGAATGGCTTTCGCCCACCGAAGACCACGATTGGGGCCGCCAATCGCAGACGCCGCCCCTCGTAGCCGGCTCGAAGTTGTTGGTCACCCAGCCGGGCGTAATGGCCGTCGAATGCCTCGATTTGGACCGCGGCTCGCTCGTCTGGCGAACCGCAATGCCCGGCATCCATCGTGCGATCGGATTGGTCGGCGACCGCTTGCTCGCGGAAACCGACTACGGCATCGCCGCCCTGTCGGTGGCCAAGGGAGACCTGCTCTGGTATCACCCGGCCGCCGATCTGCTCGATGGCCAGCTTTGCGGCGGCCCGGGCCAATTCGTATACACCTGCCGCCAACCGGCTCCGGGCAATCCGAACCAATCTCGCCCGCTCATGGTGTGGCTCAACGTGGCCGACGGCAAAGAAGTCGCCCGCCACGCCCTCGACACGCTGCGGCAAGATCATCCGATGTTCGGCCCGTTTGCTGCCGTGGCGGGCGACCGTCTGTGGGTCTTTTCCGGCGGAGGCGAAAACGATCCGACCCGCACGCTGTACGAGCTTCACGCCAAGGGCGCGGCCATCGGAATGAATCTCGCCCCATCGACGAACCGTCGGTTGCCGCCGGCCCGGTTTACGGCAAACTTAGGGCTTGCGTCACAGCAACGATCGCCACACTAGGCGCGAAGCGTAAGCGCGGACGCCCGCCGTCGCGGGCCGCCCTCGCGAACGCAATAATCCAATGTGCACGATGGCTTTTGCCGCCTGTAGCGAGACGATGCCGCCGTTGCGGCGCTCCCTCGCTAACGCTTCGGGTTTCCGTTGCGTGACCGCAAAGATGTGGGATCGTGGGCCGGTAGTGAGGCGGCGAATCGTCGGGCGAATCGCTTTGACCATCCCAAAATCCAGTGTCGACGCCAACACTAGGCGCGAAGCGTTAGCGAGGACGCGCTCCGTTGCGGGTCGGCCTCACGAACGCATTGACCCAAGGTGCATGCGGCTGGGTCGCTTGCAGCGAGACGATGCCGCCGTTGCGGCGCTCCCTCGCTAACGCTTCGGGTTTCTGTTGCGTGACTGCAACGATGCGGAATCGTGGCCGGTAGCGGGCCGCCAATCGTCGGGCGAATCGCATTGGCCATTCCAAACTCCAGCGTTGGCGCAACACTAGGGCTCGGCCGAAAAATCACTTCCGCTTTTCGGATCCCTCTCCCTGTCCTCTCCCGCAAGGGGAGAGGGATCCGTGGCGAAGGAATTCTTCGGCCGGGCCTAAATTCAAACTTCGATGCATCGGGTGAGCGGAAAACGCCGATAGGGTCCGCGCGCAGCACGGCGCTCGGCTCGAGCCGCCACGACACATCGGTCGCCCGCTGCTGGCAATCGCCGTCGACAGGAGATAGACTGGCGCTGTCGGCCCGCATTCCCGCCCCGGTACACGCTCTTGTCAGCGTCCCACCTTCGTGCCCGAGGAGCCCATCCATGAGTTCGATCAGTCGCCGCCATTTCTTGGAAGATTCGTTGTTGGCCGCCGCCGCTGCCGCCGCTGCGACCGTGGTGGGCGGCACGCCGCTCGCCGCCAAGGAGGCCAACGCAAGCTCGAGCCCCAATGAAAAATTGCGCGGCGTCGTGATCGGGTGCAACGGACGCGGCAACACCCACATCGAAGAACTGATTCACCGCAAGAATGTCGAATTGGCTTTTATCTGCGATGTCGACACCAAAGTCGGCAACCGTCGCTGCGAGGAAATCGCCAAGGCGCTACACGGCCACAAGCCGAAATTCGCACAAGACCTGCGGAACGTGCTCGACGACAAGTCGGTCGATTTCGTCACCATCGCCACGCCGAATCATTGGCATTCGCTGGCGGCGATTTGGGCCATGCAGGCGGGCAAGGACGTATATGTCGAAAAGCCGGTGAGCCACAACCTCAGCGAAGGTCGCCGCGACGTGCAAGCGGCCGAGCGGCACAAACGCATCTGCCAGGCCGGCATGCAAAGTCGTTCCTCTCCGGGGTTGCACGAAGCCGTGGCCTATCTCCGCGCCGGCAAGCTCGGCGAAGTGAAGCTGGCGCGCGGGCTGTGCTACAAGTCGCGCGGCTCGATCGGCCCGCGCGGCAACTATCAGCCGCCGAAAGAAGTCGACTACAGCTTGTGGAGCGGCCCGGCCCAATTGCTCCCGGTCACCCGGCCGCACTTCCACTACGATTGGCATTGGCAATGGCCCTACGGCAACGGCGATATCGGCAACCAGGGCGTGCATCAAATGGACATCGCCCGGTGGGGCCTCGGGATCGACACGCTGGCCAACAGCGTGCTGAGCTATGGTGGGCGATTCGGCTATCAAGATGCCGGCGACACGCCGAACACGGAAGTTTCGATCCTCGAATTCGGTCCTGAAAAAACGCTGGTGTTCGAAGTGCGCGGGCTCAAGACGGATGAGCTTTTGGGCGCGAAAGTCGGCGTGATTTTCTACGGCAGCGAAGGCTATATGGTCGTGCCCGATTATTTCTCCGCCACGGTGTTCGACCCGCAGGGGAAGGTGGTGAAAACATTCAAGAAGGGTGGCGACCATTTCGGCAACTTTCTGGCCGCCGTCGGCAGCCGCAAGCCGCAAGATTTGAATGCCCCGATCCTCGACGGCCATCTGTCGGCCGCCCTGTGCCATCTCGGCAACACGTCGTATCGTCTCGGTTCGCCGCACACCGAGGGCGAAGCCCTGGAAAAACTGAAAAGCTTCAAGACCAACGAACACTCGAAGGAAACGCTCGAGCGCGTCGTCTCGCATCTGACGGCCAACGGCGTGCGGCTGGAAGGCAAGACCGAGTTCCACCTCGGCCCGCAATTGCAATTCGATCCGACGACCGAAACGTTCATCAACAACCCGGAAGCCGACACGCTGCTGACGCGCGACTATCGCGCCCCGTTCGTCGTTCCGACGGCGGCTAATGTGTAGTTCGATTCGAGCGTGGTAAACCGAGCGTGGCAAACCGTCTTCCGGCTGTGCGCCCTTGGAAATCCTGTACGAAGACGATCTTTGCCTCGCCGTGTTGAAACCGGCCGGCTTGCCGACGCAGGCGCCGCGCGAGTTCGATTCGCTCGAGCGCCAAGTTCGCTCGCTGTTGGCGGAGCGCGCGGCCGCCGCGGATCAAACCGGCGAGCCGTATCTCGGCCTGCCGCATCGGCTCGATCGGGCCGTGTCGGGCGCCGTGCTGTTCGCCAAAACACGCCGCGCCGCGCGCACGCTTTCGAGGCAATTCGAGCGACGGCAAGTGGGCAAGATTTATTGGGCCTGCGTTGAACGAATCGTCGAGCCGAGCCAAGGCACGTGGATCGATTGCGTGCGCAAGGTGCCCGATCAACCGCGATCGGAAATCGTGCCAGCGAGTTCGCCGGGAGCGCAACAGGCAGTGCTGCATTATCGCGTGCTTGAGAGCCGCTCGATTGGCGTTGCGGACGCAGCGGCCAACTCGTGGCTCGAAATCGAGCTCGAAACCGGCCGCATGCACCAAATCCGCCTGCAAGCCGGCTCGCGCGGCCATCCGGTTTTGGGCGACGCGATGTACGGATCGAATGCCGCTTTCGGGCCGCCGGCCGACGACGAGCGCGAGCGCCAGATCGCGCTGCACGGCCGTGCGCTCCGTTTCACTCAGCCCGACACACGCCAGCCGATCACCGTTGTCGCGCCGCTGCCGCCGGTATGGACTCCGTTCGGCCAGCCAACGGACGGCGAATTCTCCGCGAGCGACGCATGAAAAAATGTGCCCGGTTGCCGCACCGTCCCTCGCTGACGCTTCGGGCTTACTGTCTGCGGACCAAACATGATGCAGTTGAACGGCCAACTCGTGTTCGATCGGTAGTCTTATTATTTTGCTTCGTAGGCGCGAAGCTCGACGATGTGTAGCCCGGGATTCGCGCTGTTGCGGAGCATCGTCACGCGGATGTACCGGGCTTGCGTCGGGCTGAACGTGCTGGCGTAGCCTTTTTCCGTGGCTCGCTCGCGGTTCTTCGAGGCATCGACGACCGTGGTCCAACGCTTGGCGTCGGTCGAAACGCCGATCTTGTATTGGTAGAACCGTCCGCCGTCCCAGTAGGTGTAGAGCACGACTTTGTTCAAGTTTCGCATGCTCTGGAGGTCGATCGCAAACTCCTGCGGAGCAGGCTGGATGTCGAGAAACTGATCGTGATCGACCACGCCGTCGACAGCGACCTCGGCCGCTTGCTTCGACGAAGAGCCCCAGAGGATCACGGGCCGTTTATAAGTGATATTGGTCGGATCGAAATCGACTTTTCGAAAGCTTTCATTCCAGGCCAAGCCGCGCGGCTTTCCGTGGGCGTCGAAATAGCGGATGGAAACTTGGCTCGATTTGTCGAATGTAAGCGTCTTGTCGAGCACGGGGCTATCGGCCGTAATTACTGCGCCGATCGAGTAGTGCAGGGTGCCGCCGGCGACGGCTTCGCGCGGTTCGATCGTTAGCAGTTTGCCGAAGCGATTGTCTCCCACAGCGATCGTGCCCCGCACTTCGAGGGCGAACGGCTGCCAGCGGTAGGTTCGCGACCATGTACTTCCTAGCGGCTTGCCGGCTTGATCGAACAATCGGACTTCGACGCAAACGGCCTCGCCCTCGGGCGGCGAAATCGTGATCGGCCCGCTCGCCAACGGCGAATCGACCGTCGGCTCGGCGCCGCGCAAAAGCATTGCGTTGTAGGTTGGAATCTGAGTGACGGTGTAGCGGATATTCGCGCCCGGGATATTGCTCCTCGCCGAGATTTTCAAGCTTTTGACGAACGTATACTCCGGCATGTTGCCGATTCCGCCCGCGCGCAGCCACTGGCCGACGCTTTGCGTCAAACCGGTTTCTTCAACCGCCATGCCCGTCAGTAGCGGGTCGAGCAGCGAGTCGGTGTGGAGAAGATCCTCGGCGATGCGTGAATAACGGATCGCAGCGTCGGGGCTGTAAGTGCGCTGTTCGCGCACCGGAATCTTTTGCCGCAGCCAGGGAATCGCCACCGAGCCGTTCTGTTCCCAGAGCACAAGATTCGATCCCATCGCGAGCTTGCCGGGGGCGATCGATTCGTCGAAGGGCCGCCAGGCGTATTGCTGCTCGACGGGCGAAGCGCACGACGGCGTCCAAGTCACTTGGATCACGGGATAGCCTTCGCGGATCATTTTGGCCGTGTCGCCATGGTCGTTGTCGATGTGCCACACCATGCTGATGATGTTTTTATTGTCGAGCGGCAACGGGCAATCTTGCCAAACGATCGTTCGCTTCCCTTTGCGCCGAACGATTTTGTCGAGCCGGTCGATGTGGAAGCGGTAGAGATCCTGGCCATCATGCAGGCCGTGTTGCTGCATATATTCCTTGGTACCCGGGGCATCGAGCACTCCGCCGATGCTGGCCTCATCGCAGCCGATATGAAAGAACGGCGACGATTTGAACACATCGCACATTTCCTCGATGAGCGGATCGAGCGATCGGTAGAGCTTCTCGCTGCCCATGTTCAACACGCCCGGGCCGCCGAATTCTTTCGGCATGTCGCGCATCATCGCGCCGGTGTGAAAGACGGTTTCCAGCTCAGGAACGAGGGCGATGCCGCGCTCGTCTGCATATTTGATCGTGGCCAGCAGTTCGTCGCGATCCCAGCGCTGGCAAGGCGGGCCGCCGTGGGCAGCGCCGTTGTGCGTGCCGAGCTTGGGAAACAATTTCGAAGGAAATACAAAAGCCTCCATGTCGTTCAGATGCAAATGCAAGTAGCGAACCTTGTATAGCCGGCACAATTCCACGCAATCGCGCACATCCTGCAAGCGGTTGTTCTGGCGAGCCACGTCGAGCATCATCCCCGGATATTCGGCCGCCGAATGATCGGCGAGCGAAAGCTGGGGGACGCGGATCCGCGGCGCATTGGCCGAATGGGCCTGCGCCGCCTTCGGACCGATTTCGAGCAACTCAAGAAGCGTCGCCGTGCCCATCGCCGTTGCGACATAATCTCGACCGGTAATTACAACGCGATCGGGAATCGCGATGGTGTATGGCCAATTGCGAGCCGGCCCGGCCGGCAGCGAAGCGTCGATCCTCAGGACGATGTCGCCCGATGTGCCAAGCCCAGTAGCGACGGGCAAATCAAGGCCCGATAGATTCAGCAGTTCGCCGCGCAACACCGCCGCCAGCGGAACGAGTTCTTTCGTCGTTGCGACGATCCGCGAATTCGCGCCGAGCTGCAGCGATCCGCCGGAAAGCTCGATTTCCTTCGGCGTCGGAATGAGATGGACGGCTGGCTCCGTCGAGTCGGCAGAGGCAAAGGTCTTTGTCTGGCCGGCCAAGAGCGTGGCGAGCGCGAACGCAAAGGCGAAGTGTTTCAAGGCGCATCCTGGGTGGTCGGCTGTGTTGGGGGATGGAACCGTTTGAATCCAATCGGCTTTCCGAGCGGATTCAAGAGCGCATGCAGCCAGTCTAACAGCCGCATGGCGCGATCGCTATCTCGCGGACCGGCGCGCCGGGGGCCATGCCCACTGCCCTGCGCGGGGGCATGCCCATCGCTCGCCGCGACATGCCCACGCACAGCCGTGGGCAGGGCGCTCCATTGACAGAGAAGATGGTGCGACCGATTGCCTTATGGCTCAGTCGGTGTCGGAACCGCCAGCCGCAATCGTCGTGGCTTGCTCGCCTCTTCGAGGATTCGCGGCTTGTCGTCGGCGCGGACGAGTTCGACGGTGCGGATGCGGCCTTTGTTTTCCACGGTCAGCTTCAGCGGATTCGGCTCGTCGGTGAGCAATTGCTGGAACTCGTCGCTCGACGAAAAATCGTGGCCCGAGATCCGATAAATGCGATCGGCGACTTTCATCCCGGCCCGTTCGGCAGGCGAATCGGGCACGATGCCGACGACCACCACCGACCGCGGCTCGGCCTCGTCGGGCTGCCACGAAATGCCGACCCGCACCGGCTCGCCGAGCAATAGCACCGATAGCTTCAGCGGCGCATCGCTGCCGGCCCGCTCGACGACGATCGGCACGGGATTCACGGCGGCGAGCACCAAGCCGCGGAATTCCGCTTTGCTCGCCGGCGCGCGGCCGGCGAATTTCACGATCCGGTCGCCCGCTTGCAAACCGGCTTTCGCGGCCGGCGAATCCGGCACAACCTTGCCGACGAGCAAAGCCTGCTCGGCGACCGCGGCCGAATCCGGCGCCGTTGCATCATCCAATACGATCCCCAGCCGCGCTTTCGGCGCCGGCGCCGATTGCTCGAGCGCCGCCTTGGCCGCAACTCCTTCATCGTGCCACCGCGGGCGGAAGCCCGGCAACGTGTCGGCATTGGCAAACGCGAGCACCGTGCGCATCGCAAACTGCGCCACCTCGCGCATGCCTGCCGAGTTGATCTTGTCGGCCGTATCGCTGGGCCGATGGTAATCGGCGTGCAGCCCGGTGCAGAGAAGCAGCGCGGGAATGCCATGATCGATGAACGGGAAATGATCGCTGTCGGGCTTGACCTCCCAATGAAAGTCCAGCAGCACTTTCAACCCAGCCGTTTGTTCGCTGAGCGAACGGCGCAGCCCGGAAGCTGTTCGCGTGCCGTAGATTTCGAGCCGCTGTTGGCGCAGCCGGCCAATCATGTCCATGTTCACGACGATCGGCACCTGATCGAGGGGCAAGGTCGGGTGCGCGATCCAATAGCGCGAACCGAGCAGCCCGGCTTCCTCGCCATCCCAGAACGCCAACAGCAACGACCGCCGCGGATGTTCCGGCAGCCGCTCGAGCGCCGCGGCGAGACACAGCAGCCCGGAGACACCGCTGGCATTGTCGTCGGCGCCGTGGTGGATGTAGCCGATGGGACCATAGCTGTTGGTTTTCTTGCCGTAGCCGACGTGATCGTAGTGGGCCGAGACGACGACATATTGCCGCTTCAACACCGGATCGCTGCCTTCAAACCGCGCGAGCAGATTTCGGCTTCCAGCGCCGAAGTCTTGGAAGTAATGGCCATCGGGACCGGCGGGCTCGAGGTGCAGTTTTTCCACTTGTTCTTCGAGATAGTTGCCGGCTGCCCGGCCACCGCGGCTGCCGGTTTCACGTCCCTCGAACGGATCGTCGGCCAGCACGTTGACAAAGTGTTGCAGCTTCTCCGCCGACATTGACTGGATTGCAGTCTCCGTCGAATCAGCATCCGGCTCCGCCGCCCGGCCCGCGGCGGATGCCAGGCCCCACACCGCAATCGCACAAGCTGTGAGCAGCGCTGCGGGCCAACGTGAGGCTGTGGCGCCGCGCCGAGTATTCGGGACGAATCGCTGTTCCGTTGCTTCGGTTCCCTGTCCTCCGACCGCTGGCCCCTGCCCCCTGACCCCCGCCCCCTTCCGACTCGCCCGCCCCTCGCCGGTCTTCCCTTTCCCTAGTTTTTCCATGCCGTCACGAACCTCCATGCAATGCTTGAACGCTCCGCCCATATCACGCCCGCCACACCGGAGGGCGACGAAATCGATCGGCTAGCGGCGGAGTCCGCCCGAGCACGTGTTTCGCGGCGATTAACATACCTTGCAACGGTCATTGGAATCCATAGAATCTTGGATAGAACCGCAGGTTAGGAGATTCGGCCCGAAATGCTCGAGCCACATTCTTGACCAAGAACGTGGCCGGGCAAAACATCGGCGGTTGGCATTTGGTTCCCGGAGAGGTGGCTGAGTGGTCGAAAGCGCCGGTTTGCTAAATCGGTGACCGGGGTAACCTGGTCCGCAGGTTCGAATCCTGTCCTCTCCGCTCGCTGAATTTCCGCCTTTCGCAAGTCGCTGCATACGAAGTACTTGCGGAAGGCGATTTTCTTTGGCCCACTCAACTGGGCCAAATTTCCTCTTCCAGCACTCTCCACCGGACCCCTGCGCAGGCCGACGGTTCCACTGCGGGAACCGCCGATCCGGCAGATTATCGTGGTGACGAACTGGAAATGGCTCCGCATCGAATCGGCGCCTCCAAATTGGTCAAGTGGTGCGGTCCGACGCCACCGTCGCGCGGGCCGCTCCCACAAAATCGATCTTCTTCATTTGCCGCTGGGCTTCGTCATCATGCAGATGGTAGTAGTGCTTCACCATCTGGCTATCGCGATGGCCGAGCCAGCGCATCACGACCTGTTCCGGCACGCCGCGATTGGCGCAGACGGAACAGAAATAGTGTCGGAACGAATGCAACCGCCCATGCTCGAAGCCGATCTCGCCCTCCGGCGTTTTGAACTTTGATTCCAACGGCTTGAGCACTTCTTTGATCAAGGTTCGGCGGGCCACGTCCGGGCCTTCTCGTCTGGGTCGGTTGCCCGTTCCCAATCGCCCCTGAGCACGTAACCGTTGTGTTGGAGGACAATGCGGGCGGCAATCGAGTCCGGAATTCTTAGGATTACGCTTCGCGCCAAGTTGTGCAACTTGCGGCAACGCGACGGCTGATTGGACAGCAGAGATTCGAAAGCTGCACGTTCGTCGTCACGATGATCGGAGCGTCCCAATTCTCGGCGGCCAAGCGGCGACGGCCTTCCAATTCCTCGTTCTGTTCCCAGCGCGATTGGACATCGAGATTCGAATGATGCTCGACGACATTTTCATCGCCGAGGATTTCGCGGTAGATGGCGGCCGTCTGCTCGATGATGCTCGTATAGGGAATCGCGACGACAACGCGACGCAGGCCGTGCTTGATCGCGTGGTCGAGCGCGAAGGCCAAGCCGTGCTCCGGTTGGGTTTGCCGCAGGAATCCCAGCGGACGAAGGCAGGTCCAGCCGATGGAATCCGGCTTGAGCCGGTAAATTCCGATCGTATGCGGACGAGCTTTCGCCAACCATTCCCGCGTCATCCGTCCCGCCAATTCGTATTCGTCAACCAAACAATAAGGAACCGTCCATGAGCGATATTATCAGCAACCGCTACGAGTTCATGTTTCTGTTCGACTGTCAGAACGGCAATCCGAACGGCGATCCAGATTCCGGGAACGCCCCACGCGTGGACCCGCAGGACATGCGTGGCTTGGTCTCCGACGTTGCCATCAAGCGCCGTATCAGAAACTACGTTCAACTCGCCCGTGGCAACCAAATGACCTGGTCGATCTTCATCGAACACGCGTCGAACCTGAACGTGCCCATCGCGCGCGCCCACGAAACCGTGGGCGACAAGAAAGTGAAGGGAAAGAAGAGTGCGACGAAGAAAGATGTCGACGAAGCACGCCAGTGGATGTGCCAGCAGTTCTTCGACGTGCGGACGTTTGGTGCTGTAATGAGCACCGGCAAGAATGCCGGACAAGTTCGTGGGCCTGTTCAAATTGCCTTTTCTCGTTCCGTGGATCCAGTGCTGCCACTTGATCTTTCCATTACGCGTGTTGCTGTCGCCAAACCAGAAGGCAAAGTGGCCAAAACGATGTCCGCGGAGAAGCTGCAAGAATGGACCGACGAGCAGCCTGAAGATGAACTTCGGACGATGGGCCGCAAATCACTGATTCCGTATGGCCTATTCGTCGGTAGGGGCTTCATCAGTGCGCACCTTGCCCAGCAGACCGGTTTTTGCGAGGAGGATCTTGCGATCCTCCGGGAAGCCCTCAAGAACATGTTCGAGCATGACCGCTCCGCGTCGAAGGGCCTGATGACTGTCCACGCCCAGAATTCGTTCCTGTTCAAGCACGTCGGAACCGATCCGAATCCCGAGCAGCGCAGGCGTCAGGCGATGCTGGGATGCGCGCCAGCGCATACGCTTTTCGACGTTGTCGAATCGCAAATCAATAGGAAGGATAACGTGGAAGCAGCGAGGTCGATTGACGACTACGACCGACCTTCAATCGACAGCGTACAAGCTGAAATAGATAATCGCGCGATAAAAGGCGTCGAGGTACTGGCCCTCTGAGCGGCACCAGCCATGCTCTCTGAAGACAATCTACTGCCGATTTCCGCTTTGCAGCATTTGCTGTTTTGCGAGCGGCAGGGCGCGCTCATTCATATCGAGCAGCAGTGGGCCGATAATCGGCTGACCGTCGAAGGGCAGCATTTGCATCGCAAGGCCCATCAAGAATCGGGCAAGCGGGAACGCGATCTGCGAATCGCCCGCGGGCTTTTGCTCCGGTCGTTCGCATTGGGGCTCATCGGCAAGGCCGATGTTGTCGAGTTTCGGCCGCTCGACGACGAGGCCCGCAAGAAACTGGCCGAACGCGGACCCTGGGGCGATCGACTCAAAAGCGGCGATTGGTCGGTTACGCCCGTCGGGTACAAACGCGGAAAGCCCAAAAAAGACGATAGCGATCGCGTGCAGCTTTGCGCCCAGGCGATGTGCTTGGAAGAAATGCTCGGCCGGCAAATTTCCGCGGGCGCCCTGTTCTATGGAACGCCGCGGCGGCGCACCGATGTGCTCTTCGACCCAGCGCTCCGGCAGCGGACGGTCGATACGGCCGCGCGGCTGCACGAGCTGATCGCCTCTCGCCGCACGCCGCCGGCCCGTCGCGAACCGAAATGCGATCAATGTTCGCTCTTTTCGCTCTGCATGCCGCATGTCGCCGAGCGCGCCGCGGGCGTCGGGGCCCGCATCGAGCGAGCGTTTCAACAACACTTGATTTCCATCGGTCCGACAACCGACGCCGCAGCCGACGCAATTGCCACGCGACAATAGCGTGTTGAAAAAGGGGGACTGGCTCCGAGCGATCAAGCAAGATTTGAAAAGTTTTCCGCGTTGAGCCGAGGTGCCTGTCCCCCTTTTTCAAACAGCCGGCGATCGAATCTTCGTACCTGTAGCCTCAAGCCTCAAGCCTCAAGCCTTCTCCCATGAAGCAGCATCTCAATACGCTGTTCATCACCACCGACGGCGCTTACCTGGCGAAACGCGGTGAGACAGTCGCCGTGCGCGTGGAAAAGAAGACCAAGCTGCAAATTCCGCTGCACAATCTCGATAGCGTCGTTTGTTTTGGCCGCGTGGGCCTTAGTCCTGCGCTGATGGCCGCGTGCGCGGAGCGGAATGTGAGCGTCTCGCTGCTCGATCCGAACGGCCGCTTCCGTGCCGCGGTAGTCGGCTTTTCGCCCGGCAATGTTCTGCTGCGGCGAGTGCAATATCGCACGGCCGACGACCTCAGCGCTTCGTGCGGGATCGCCCGCAACATGATCGCCGCCAAACTCGCCAATGCCCGATCGGTGCTGCTGCGGGCCGTACGCGATTCGGCCATTAAGGAAGCTGCCACCGAATTGCAGGGAGCCATCAACCGATTGGGCCAAGACATCGACGCGGCTCGGCGATGCGAGTCGCTCGACCAGTTGCGAGGCATCGAAGGTGGCTCCGCCGACGCCTATTTCCAATGTTTCTCGGCGATCGTTTCGCCGCAGTCGCGCGAATTCAAGTTCACCGGCCGCAGCCGCCGACCGCCGCTCGATCCATTCAACTCGCTGTTGTCGTTTCTCTACAGCATGCTGGCTCACGACGTGCGGTCGGCATGCGAATCGGTCGGCCTCGATGCGGCCGTGGGGTTCCTGCACCGCGATAGGCCCGGCCGCCCGGGCTTGGCACTGGATCTGATGGAAGAATTTCGACCGTTTCTGGCCGATCGGCTCGCGTTGTCGCTGATCAATCGCCGGCAAGTCGCAGCATCTGGGTTCACCACCACAGAGTCGGGCGCCGTGATGATGGATGACGCGACTCGCAAGACCGTGCTCGTGGCCTATCAAAAGCGGAAGCAGGATGAGATTTTGCACCCGGAATTGGGCGAGAAGGTGACCGTCGGCCTGCTGGTGCACGTCCAGGCCCGGCTGCTGGCCCGGCGTCTGCGAGGAGATATTGACGCGTATCCGCCGTTCATTTGGCGCTAAGGCCGGAGATCGACCCAGGTTGCGATTGCCGGGTAAGCCGCAAGGCGCTAGCCGCGGGCCGATCATTTTGCGATTGCCACGCAAGCGAAACTTGCCTGTTCTCTTCGACATGCCGCTTGGAGAAACGCCATGTACGTTCTGGTGACTTACGACGTGGGCACGACCACTCCCGAAGGCCGCCGTCGGCTTCGACAGGTTGCCAAAACCTGTTTGAACTTCGGTCAACGGGTGCAAAACTCCGTGTTTGAACTCAAGGTCGATCCGGCGCGCTGGACGCAGTGCCGCTTGCAGTTGGTGGGACTGATCGACGAAGCGACCGACAGCCTGCGATTTTACTTTTTGGGAGCCAATTGGCATCGCCGGGTAGAGCACGTGGGGGCCAAAGCGTCTCACGATATTGACGGCCCGTTGATCGCCTGAGTCGCAGATTTGAGCCATCGCGGACATCAAGCGCCGGCGAAAAACTGGGTAGGTTCGCGAACGCCGTAAATCGTGATGCGGCTCGCTCTTTGGCAATTCACAATGTTGAGGTCCGCCGCCGGCCTCGCGAGTCGGCGACGGTTCGCGGATTGTTGTGATTTGCCCTCGGTAGCGTAAGGGGTTACAACAATACCGTCGCGGCCCGCATGGGCCGCGTGGATTGAAACT
>DATAWG010000042.1 GCA_036267355.1 Pirellulales bacterium
TGTCTTGCTTCACACGGAACTGGAATGTCCGGCCGGTTGGGTTAGCATAAACCTAACCGGAGGAACATTCCATGAGTCGAAGTCGTAGACATTTCAACCCCGAGCAGAAGGCCGAGGTCGTTCGCCGGCATCTGAGCGACAAAGTGCCCGTTTCCAATCTGGCCGATGAGTTGCAAGTCCAGCCCACGTTGATCCACCTGTGGGTCAAGCATGTGCTCGACCATGCCGCGGCCGCCTTCGAACGGCCAGCCGACAATCGGCGGGCCGAGGATGCCAAGGACCGCCGCATCAACCAACTCGAAGCCAAGCTCGTCAAGAAGAACGAGGTCGTGGCCGAACTGATGGAGGCCCACGTCCAGTTAAAAAAAGAACTTGGGGAACTCTAAAAGGAAGCTGGGTTCCCCACGATACCCGCGACGAGGTCGTCGACTTCGTCACCTACTGGACCGACCGCGCCGAATTGCCCGTCAAACTCCTCGTGCTCTGGCTGGGCGTCGCACTGTCGAAGTTCTACGACTGGCGCCAGCGCTACGGCAAGGTCAACGAACACAACGCCCTGATCCCCCGCGACGATTGGCTCCAGGCTTGGGAGAAACAAGCCATCCTCGACTTCCACGACCGCCATCCGCTGGAAGGTTATCGCCGGCTGACGTTCATGATGCTCGATGCCGACATCGTCGCCGTCAGCCCGTCGAGCGCCTACCGGGTGCTCAAGCAAGCCGGCCGCTTGGATCGCCATTGGCTGAAACCGTCGAAGAAAGGCACGGGATTCGTGCAACCGTTGGCGGCCCACGACCATTGGCACGTGGACATGTCCTACATCAACGTGGCCGGCACGTTCTACTTCCTCACCTCCATTCTTGACGGCTACAGCCGGTTCATCGTCCACTCGGAGTTGCGCGAGCGGATGACCGAATGCGACACGGAAATCGTGATCCAACGGGCACGGGAAAAAGATCCCAACGCCCGACCACGGATCATCAGCGACAACGGTCCGCAGTTCATCGCCAAGGAGTTCAAGGAGTTCATCCGCATCGGCGGCATGACGCATGTGCGCACCAGTCCCTACTATCCGCAGAGCAATGGCAAGCTCGAACGTTGGCACGGATCGCTCAAACGTGAATGCATCCGGCCGGCGGCGCCGCAGTCGGCCGAAGACGCCCGACAGCGCGTGGCCGGCTACGTCGAGCATTACAACACCGTGCGGCTGCACGGCGCCCTCGGCTACGTCACTCCGGCCGACAAACTGGCCGGACGCGAACGGCAAATCTGGGACGCGCGAGACGCCAAGCTTGAAGCCGCGCGAGAAACGAGGGCCGTCGCACGCCAAGCTCAACCAACCGTTGCTTGACGATCGCCAGCAGCCTAACATGACCAATGGCCTGGATGGAGGATAGGGCAACGCAGGAGTGCGACCCGAGCGCCGATCCAGGGGCCAAGACCGAAGGGCGGGCGATGTCCACTCGCGGCGCCGCCCGACCTCCCTTCGGGATTGGCGCCAAAGCGATAAACTCTCGCGGCACGATGCCGCGAATGCCGCGGCAGGATGCCCTTCAACACTCGCTAACGCCAATCAGCCAACATTCCAGTTCACGCTGAACCAGGACAGTCGGGCATGGCGGCAGATCATCGCGCGAAGAACGCACAGAGCACGCTGTATACATGGTTACAGAATTCAGCGTGTTTCCTCGTGCACGCCATTTGCAGCCCTCGCCCCCAGCCGCTACCAGGCTGAGGTGGTAATCAAATACCTTTCAGTTTGGTGAACTCGGTTAGAGCCGCTGGCGGGTCGTGAGTTGCTTGTTGGGTTTGTTGGGCATAACGAAGATCCTCGCGCTGCACGGAAAGCAATTGATTCAGACATAGATTCCCCACGTCGGCTCGCTGTTCGGTTCCCCTGTCACGCCCAGCCCCATGATCAGGGCCACGATCCCGTCGACCCGCTCGCGGCTGCGCTTCTTGGAGGGCTTCCAATTGTCGGCCGCGTCGGTTTCGAGCGAAACGTTGTTGGCCATCCAGCGCAGCACCGGGTTGCCGCCATGCGCCAACTGCTCGGAGAGCACGAGCTGCTCGAGCCGCTTGGTCGGTGCGTTCATGCTCATATAGCCCTGGCCGAACGCGACCATCTCGAACCCGTCCCCTTCGAGCTGCGAGGCCAACTGAGTGGCGTTCCAGCGGTCGATGGCGATGCCGCGGATCGCAAAGCGCTGGCCCAACTCGTTGATCCGCACCCGAATCCGGTCGTAATCGATCACTTCGCCCGGCGTGGCCTGGATAAATCCCTGCCGGACCCATTCGGTATATGGCACTCGGTCCCTACGTTCACGAAGGCGCGCGCCGTCTTCCGGAATCCAGAAAAACGGCAAGACCGCGAACCGGTCTTCCAACGGAAACACCAACACGAACGCTGATAAATCGGTCGTGCTGGAGAGGTCGAGCCCGCCCCAACAGTCCTTGCCATCGAGAGTTTCCTGCGGCTCCCCGCCACACGCATTCCACTTGTCGAGGCTCAGCCAGCGCGTCTCCGATTCGACCCATTGGTTCAGCCGATAGCGGCGAAACGAATTCTCCTTGGCCGGCGATTCTTGCGCCTCGCGGCAGTCCTCGGCGAACTGATCTTCGCTCACCGTGACGCCGAACCCCGGATTCGCTTTCCGCCAGACCGCCGGGTCGGTCCAGTCGTCGTCTAGAGCGGCGGCCTTGATGAACGCGAAGAACGCCGAATCGTGAATCACGCCCGACAAGACCTGCTCGGCATAGGCGTGCTGTTCCCAGCAGATCGAATGCCGGTCGAAGCCGGCGGTGGTGATGCTCAATAACAGCGGCTGGCGGCGCGAAGCACCGGCATAGCGGAGCGTGTCCCACAGATCGCGAGAACGCTGCGCATGCAGCTCGTCGATCAGCACGGCATGGGCGTTGAGGCCTTCCTTCGTCGGCACTTCGGCCGACAATGCGCGATAGAACGAGCGCGTGCGGGGAAACGTAATGCGTTTGGTCGAGCGGATCACCTCCAATCGGCCGCTCAATGCCGGCGAGCTTTCCACCATGTTGGCCGCTTCGTTGAACACGATCGAGGCTTGATCGCGGTCGACCGCCGCGCTGTAGACCTCGGCGCCGGCTTCATGGTCGCCGGCCAGCAAGTACAAGCTCAGGCCCGAGAAAATCGTGCTTTTGCCGTTCTTCTTCGGCACCTCGATGTAGCCCCGGCGGAAACGGCGCGTCCCGTCCGCGCGCTTCCAACCGAACAGCGGCGCGATGACCGACTCCCATTGCCAGTCGAGCAGTTCGAACGGCTGCTTGGCCCATTGGCCCTTCGAGTGGCGCAGGAACTTTACGAAGAAGTCGCGGACCCGCTCGGCGGCCGGCAGGTCGAACGTGCAGCCTTCCAGAACGGCTTGCTCGTCGGCCTCGCCGCGAATCCATTCGGCCCAACCGGCAGCGCGGGCCTCGGCGAGCTTCTGGGCCAACTCATTCATCAACCGGTCTCCGTGAAGCGATCAAACTCCGAGGCCGGATCGTTCCCGCCCGAGATGCGAATGCGGCTGCGGCTGGAAGGGGTCAGCCCGAACTCGACCAGAAACTTCCGCATGGTTTCCACCGCCTGGTCAGCGATCGTCAAATAGGGGCTCTTCATCGGAAAACCCTTGTCGGGCGATTTGACGATCGGGCCATGCTTCTTGACCTGGGCTTCGGCATTCCGCCAGCGGCCCCAAGCGGTGCAGTAGGCGGCCAGCGCCGCCCGATCGGCCCGGCTCAATACGCCCATCTCCCGCAGCTCGGGAACGATGCGGTTCCACTCCAAAAGCGCTTCGTCGTCGAGCCCGTCGGGCGGCTCCGGAACGCCTGCCAATGTACCCGGCTCGCGGTCGTTAATCGTTCGCTTGCCAGGGTTTCCGTCGAGCAGCTTGAGCACGGTCGGCTTCGGTTTCCTACCCCTCATAGGTTACTCCTGAATCCCTCAGAATCCCCCCTACCCTAAATTCGCGGAAACGCGCGTTTCGGGGGACGTGTGGTAAGCCATTGATACTGCTAGACTTATGACTCCCCCCAGGGTATTCGTCCCGTGGCGGGTGTGCGAACTGGTTCGCTCGTTCGCGGTTCGTTCTCTGCTGATCCGTGATTGCTCCCTCGCGGTGCCCATACTTCCGCAGGTCGGCCGACGTCTTTCGCCGATGGCAGTCGCCGCACAAGACCTGAGTGTTGCCCAATGCCAAACGCCAATCGGGACGCACGTAGATCGGCACGATGTGATCGACGGTGGACGACGACGCGAGGACGTCGAGCCGCAGGCAATCCTGGCACAGATAGAAGTCCAACCGTCGTCGTAGTGCTGCGACCTTGCTCCATGCTGCGTCGTAGCCACGCTCGTATGCGGTACCGCGACGGTCGTCGGCGTTCCGCCAAGCGGAGGCGGCGTGCTGTTCGCAGTAACGGCTCCGCGTCGGGCGTCGACAGCCGGGATAGCGACAGAGGGTTTTCAGGCGTGGGGGCATGCTGATCGTTGACCGGTTTCGTTGACACACCTAGATTCGGGGGCAGCATGAAAATCGATTCGTTCGGAGCAGCCAATGTTTGCTTCGATTCTCTACACCGGAAGCGGCATGTTCGTCGTCGGAATCTGCGCCGGCTGTTTTATCTTCATGGAAATAGCGGTAAATAAATTGTTCGATAACGACCGGTATTACGCGGCGCACGGCTGGCCGAAACTGGCAGCCTTCTGGGTCGCGGCCGCACTGACGTGGCTCTTCTGCCGATATCTGGGCGATGAAGACGACGATCTCAAAATCGGTGAGCGAACGCTTCTGCGGCACGGCGAGAACACGATGCTGCTCGTGCCGATCCGATATTGGCCGATTCTGTTTTTCGTGCTGGGCATCGTCTTTTCCTTCATTCATGACAAGTGACGCGGCGTTGCAATTCGAAATTGGTGGGCTATCATTTGTTCTGTGAGCGGCGTACCTGCCCCATCGCCGTTCACATTGCCCCTTGTTTGAGCTTGCTCGCAAGGGGTTTTTTATTGCGCCGGGTGTCATCGCATGCTCAACTCCCGCGGCTTCATGGGCAGCGGCGATTCTCCGGTGCGTTCGAGGATGGCCGGCTTGCCCGTGAACCGTTGGAAGCGGTCCGCGATGACGTCACAGTACGGCGGATCGATCTCCATCAAGAACGCCTTGCGGCCGGTCTGCTCCGCGGCAATCAGCGTGCTGCCGCTTCCGCCGAACAGGTCGAGCACGTTCTCTCCTGGCCTCGACGAGAACTGCATCGCCCGCACGGCGAGTTCGGCTGGTTTGGCCGTTAAATGTTCCATGCTCTGGGGGTTGATTTTCTTCACATGCCAAAGATCGGTTGCGTTGTTCGGGCCGAGGTAGACGTGCGCCGCCCCTTCTCGCCACCCGTAAAAACAGATTTCAAACGCGCCCATGAAGTCCTTGCGTGTCAGCACCGGATGCTGCTTGTCCCACACAACGCCTTGCGAGAAGTAGAGGCCGTTCTTTTTCAGCACCGGCGGATAGTTGCCGAGGTTCGCGTAGCCGCCCCAGATATAGAAGCCACGACCGGGCGTTAGCACGCGGGCCATATTGCCGAACCACGCGTGCAGTAGTCGATCGAACTCGCCTTCGCTGACGAAGTCGTTGGCCAGCGGTCGATCCTTGGCCCTCATCTTCTTGTGCGTCGCCTTTGCCTTCTC
Organism: Pirellulales bacterium; assembly: GCA_036267355.1. Lineage (NCBI taxonomy): Bacteria > Pseudomonadati > Planctomycetota > Planctomycetia > Pirellulales > Pirellulales bacterium. The sequence goes on from DATAWG010000042.1 coordinate 5,690, forward strand.
GGGATGGCGTTCCAAGTCGAACTTCTGGTGGTGCTTGTTCGGATTCGCAAAGCTACTGTTGCCCGCGGCGATCGCGTTGTTGCTGCGTGGCTCGACCTTGACGTTATACGGCGGGTCCGTATTGACCAGATGGATCGTAGCACCGTTGAGAAGCCGATCCACATCCTCGGCCTTGCTGCTGTCGGCGCAGAGCAAACGATGGTCGCCCAAAATCCAAAGATCACCCGGCTGCGTCGTCGCTTCGTCTGGAGGCTCGGGCACCTCGTCCGGATCGCAGAGGCCTTCCTGCAAATCGCCGCTGAGCAGCTTGTCGAGTTCGTCCTGGTCGAAGCCCAACAGCGACATGTCGAATTCGAGATTCTGCAAGTCTTGCAGTTCCAGGGGCAGCAGGTCGAAATCCCATTCGGCGAGCGTATTCGTCTGGTTGTCGGCGATCCGGTAGGCCTTGATCTGGGCCGGCGTCAGATCGGTGGCGACGTGGACCGGGACTGTTTCCAGGCCAAGCTTCTGCGCGGCCTTCCAGCGTGTGTGGCCGACGATGATCGCGCCTTCGGCATCGACGACAATCGGCTGGCGAACGCCGAATTCCTTCAGAGACGCTGCAACGGCATCCACGGCGGCGTCGTTGACGCGGGGATTGTTGGCGTAGGGCTTGATGCCGGACGTTTTCCGCAACTCGATCTTCATCGGAGCGCACCTTTAGCACAGGGTTATGTGCTGGTGGACTCCGAGATGCGGAGTGCGGCCCCGGCAATCCAGGGCGGCGGGCAGGCGGACCAGAGAAACCGCGTGCCTCTTCTTATTTTCCATTGTATCGTGGTAGTTCGCTTTCGTCACGGTATGGACTGGCGGTGGCGGCTTGACATTAAACCACCGGGTGGTTTAATTTCCGCCATGCCTACGATCGGGGCGATTGTTGATCGGCTGCTGCCAACTGGCTCAAACCGCACCGCTGGGAGGCGACGGCATCGACGCGATCAATGCCCAAGATGGCCTCCTGACGCATTTGCCGTCACGCTAGCCGGCTGAATCGCCGGTCTATTTGTGTTTGGCTGAAAGCCAATTGGTCGGAATGTTGCTGCAGGTAGCCCGATGATAGCAGTTCGAATCCGACGACCATTCCGCCCGGCAAACCCGGATCTTCACTCTAACGCCATCGACTTCGACGATCCGCGATGCGCTGGTCGCGAGCGGATCTCGCGGGCTCCGAGATGCGGAGTGCGGCCCGGCAATCCAGGGCGGCGGGCAGGCGGACCACATAATGGCCGACCTTTACGGTTGGCAATTGTCTATTGCATGCCAAATGTCGAACTGAATCGAGTTTGTGTTCCTATCGACAAGTCAGTGATCTGCTTCCCTTCAGGCAACTTGCCAAGGAAATCAGGGCCACGAAGCCGAGCCGCTCGACGATTCTTCGGTTCCTGCCGGCTACGTTCGAGGAAAGCGTACAGATCCCTTTCGGCGATGCGATACCGGTTTTCCCTTGACGTACCGCCCACGTTCACCGCCGCCAGATGTCCGTAAGCAATCAACTGTCGAACATGGTCGTCAGTCGTGCCAAGGTATTCAGCGACTTGGCTTATCTTGATCCGCCTACGCCCATTCTCTTCCGGCTCTTTGAATTTGAAAAAATCGATGACGTCCCTGCGCTGTGAAGGCTGTTGTCGTCTGCCGTGACTTCGCAGCGGCTCGACATTGACTCGCCTGCGCTCCAGAAATTTCTCTAGTGCCTCTGCTGGGACTCGGAGCCGCCGTTTCTTTCCTCGCCGCAGGCTAACGTCTACCGCGGCCAATTCGCCGGAGTCGACAAAACGGACCACAGTCGGAGAGCCGACTTGCAACATTTCAGCGACCTGTTTGATCGTGTACATCGTCGGACCTTTCTCGGCGGCTCGATTGACTGGGAGGGCGAGCTCGCCACGGACTTTGATTTGGCCTGCATAGTTTCCTGCGTTTGTCCAGGATGGCAAGACAAACTGTGCTCAAATTGGCGTCTGTTCACGCCGGCCGCCGTCGGCGAACATCTAGCAGTGGGACCGCCCACGATCTCGGGGCTGGCCACGACTGCTAGGGCCCGGCAAAATGGCCGCGCTTGTAATCCGCGTTTCACCGTTGCAACAATGGAGAAAGCTATGTCGCGAAATCGCAGGCGTCCGACCTACTACCACGTACACTGCCTGCGAGATGGCACGATCATCGCTGCCTACCCGGTTCGCAAGCCAACGCCCCACACACTGAAGCGTGACAACCGGCGAATCGACGACGACAACGTTTGCGCAGAATACGACACGTCCGGCGACCAATTGCGCGATGTTAAGAACGACGGACGCACACGATTTCAGGACATCATTTCCAACGCGCTGAACGTGCGCCGGGCAGTTCGCCAGTTGGTCATCCCTCATTTGAATGAACTCGCATCGCAGCTTGCCGCCATCAGCGCCCACCTCGAACGACTTGCAGACGCATCAGAAAGCGGCCGCTAGCCGCTTCGCGAGACGGTTATGTCTCCAGGTGCTAGGTGTCAGCCTCGAATGAATGTCGCCCCCGACGGGGCAGTGATCGCGATCCGGCTACGGCGTCCATTCCGGCCGATATACCGGACTTCCATCTGAACCCCATCGACCTCGACGATCCGTGATTCGCCCTCGTGATACCAGTCAATGCATTGGCTAGTCTTTGCCGGCTCACGCTCTTGGCGGCCGGCGACGTCTTGCGGAGAAACTTGGCTAGGTCGTTCGTCATCCATGATCGGCCTCTCAGCTAAAGACCAAAGAAGGGGTTTTTGCGCCGTCGGCACGAAGACGGCGTTCGGCGGCGCACGGTTGCCGGAGCCCGAGGGTGGGACGTTTGCCCACCGTGGGCGCAGGGCCGCGACAGGCCGCAAACGTGTGTGTCGTGGCGCGAACGTGGGCTAGGCATCGGCACCTCCTACGGTGCCGGCGTGATCGCGGAACAGACGGTGCTCGAATGTCCGCCGGCACTTCCCGGTCAGCCGCATCCACTCGCCTACCTGCTCGCGGCGGCTCTTGAATCGAGCCAGAAGGTCTTTGATCAAAAGCGTTTCCGCCGTGTGGTCTGCCCGATGCTTCGCGACGGGTGCCGTGACTGGCTCATAGTCGCCTGCGGTAAAGCCGAGCGAACCGTTTGTTCCCAACAGTGGCGCTGACACTGGGGGTCGTGGTAGTCGAAGCGTCGGTGCGATCCGGGGCGTTGATCACGGCTCGGCATGCGATGGAGCAGGGGCGCGAAGTTTTCGCCGTGCCGGGCCCCGTCGACAGCCCCTCGTCGCAAGGCTGTCATCGGCTGATCCGCGACGGCGCAAAACTCGTCGAGAAAGTCGACGACATTCTGGAAGAACTCGGCCCTTTGGCCCAGCCGGCCCAATCGTCCGACGGTCAAGCCATCCATCATCCCGCCGAGTTGCTCTTGAACGACACGGAGCGGGTAGTGCTCGCCACGATCGATCGGCAGCCGACTCCGATCGATCGGATCATCACGGCAAGCGGTCTGGCTGCCGCTCAAGTGTTGTCGACGCTGAGTGTATTGGAAATGCGTCGCTTGATTCGCCGCGTAAGCGGCAATCTGGTCGCTCGGCCCTGAACCATGCGATGGCCGCGGCGTCAGTTATTGTCGCGCGACCGGCGATCCCGGCGGATTTTGTCGGTCCCGTGGGACGAAAGACCAAGCTGCTAGCAGGCGTCAAAATCGGAGCTGTTGCATAACTCCAAGCCTGCCTTTTACTTGCCTTGTACGATACCGTGGGCGGGATTAGAATCCCGGAGCCCGGAGGGGTCGCCCGGGGCTCTGGGCGTCGTGGCGAACACGGAGGTTTCTTCGCATGCGACAACTTCGATGGCTTACGCTTGTATGGCCGGGCGGGCCGCAACTCTGGTTTGCCGGGGCTTGGTCCGGATTGGCAATTGCCATCGGCTTTGGGGCGCTTTTGGACCTAGGGTTGTTGGTGAGCCGTATGTGGACCGAACTGTTCGGCCTAGCCGCGCAAACGGCGATTTGGCTGGTTTTGGCAGCCACGTGGATCGCGGCCGCTGCCCTGTCTCGGCGATGGGTGGCACGGCTCCAGATCGGGCGGCTGCGGTCGGCCGACGACAAGTTGTCGCTCGACTGGTTTGTCCAGGCCCGCGAGGAATACCTCAAAGGGAATTGGTTCGAAGCAGAAACCGTGCTGGGCCGTCTACTCGACCGCAACGTACTAGACATTGAAGCGCGGCTGTTGCGAGCGAATCTGTTGTTTCGCACCGCTCGGAAGAGAGAGGCGGCAAGCGAACTCGATCGGCTGGCCCGGGCGGAAGGAAGCGAGATTTGGCGGGTGGAAATGGCCCGGCTCCGGTCGCGATTGGTGGAAGTGGACGGTTCCAACGCCGCAACCGGCACGAGCGCGAATGACGATAGAAAGGCGGGAAGCAGCGTAGCGGAAAGTCGTGAACTGCATTCCGAAATCGCTCCGGCCACAGTCGCCAAAAAAGCCGCCTAAGGCCAACCGCAGCGAGGCGACTTGACTGAGGTGTGATAATCCACTGGGTTAATAGAGCCGTCGCATGAAAAAGCGAACAAGGGGAACGACGGTTCGGAAAAATCCGGGTAAATCACGGAACATCAATTGCTCCATGACTTTGTTTGCGGCAATGGACTGCCAAAATCGATCAACTTATCAAGCGATCCAATCACTTGAACACATCGCGAACTCGACTGCCACAAAGCTAAGCAGTTAACTGCCAGAATGCGGCAGATGTCCCCTTTGGGAGATTTCATTCTATGTACGAGCGATTTACGGACCGGGCCAGGAAGGTGATGCAACTGGCCAACCAAGAAGCCCAGCGATTCAACCACGAATACATCGGCACCGAACATGTACTGCTCGGGCTGATCAAGGAAGGCAGCGGCGTCGCGGCCAACGTGCTCAAGAACCTCGATATCGATCTGCGCAAGATCCGCCTGGAGGTGGAAAAGCTCGTCCAAAGCGGGCCCGACATGGTCACGATGGGCAAGCTGCCGCAAACGCCCCGCGCAAAAAAGGTCATCGAGTATTCGATGGAAGAAGCGCGGAATCTGAATCACAACTACGTCGGCACCGAGCACATTCTCCTCGGCCTGCTCCGAGAGCAAGAAGGTGTCGCGGCCCAGGTGTTGATGAACCTCGGCCTGAAGCTTGAAGATGTGCGCGAGGAAGTGCTTAATCTCTTGGGCCACGGCATTGAAGGCGCCGAAGGGGGTGAGCGGGGCGGCGTCGAACGCGGCGGTGCGCCCGAAGGAGGCACCAGCGCGAAGAGCGGCAAGTCGAAAACTCCCGCGCTTGATAGCTTCGGCCGCGATCTCACCGAATTAGCCCGGCAAGGCAAGCTCGACCCCGTGATCGGCCGCGAAAAAGAAATCGAACGAGCGATTCAAATCCTCTGCCGCCGGACGAAAAATAACCCCGTGCTCTTGGGCGAAGCGGGCGTCGGCAAGACGGCCATCGTCGAGGGCTTTGCCCAACGCGTGGTCGATGGCAATGTGCCCGAACTGTTGGCAGACCGGCGGATCGTTGTGTTGGATCTGGCGATGATGGTGGCCGGCACGAAGTATCGCGGTCAGTTCGAAGAGCGGATCAAGGCGGTGATGAACGAAGTTCGCCGCGCGAAGAACACGATCCTGTTCATCGACGAATTGCACACGCTCGTCGGCGCCGGCGGCGCGGAAGGAGCCATCGACGCCTCGAACGTGCTCAAGCCGGCCTTGGCCCGCGGCGAAATCCAATGCATCGGCGCCACGACGCTCGACGAGTATCGCAAGTACATCGAGAAAGACAGCGCGTTGGATCGCCGCTTTCAGTTGGTGATCGTCGAGCCTTCGACGAAGTCGGAAACGATCGAAATCCTCAAGGGCTTGCGCGATCGGTATGAAACGCACCACCGGGTGCAAATCACCGACGACGCGCTCGAGGCGGCCGTCGAGTTGTCGAGCCGCTATATCACGGCCCGCTGCCTGCCGGATAAAGCAATCGACGTGATCGACGAATCGGGTGCCCGCGTGCGGCTCAAGGCCATGACCAAGCCGCCGGATTTGAAAGAGATCGACGACGAAGTCGACCGCCTGAACAAGGAGAAAGAGGAAGCGGTTGCCAATCAGGATTTCGAAAAGGCGGCCGCCCTTCGCGATCAGGCGGACAAGCTCAAAAAGAAAAAGCAATCGATCACCCGCGATTGGCGCGAGCGCTCGCGCGAGGCCGACGGGGTGGTGGACGAAGAGGTCGTCGCGGAAGTCGTGTCCAAGATGACCGGCATCCCGCTCACGCGGATGAGCACGGAAGACAGCATGCGGCTCATGCAGATGGAATCGGAGTTGCACAAGCGCGTCATCAGCCAGGATGAAGCGATCAGCAGCGTGTCGAAGGCCGTCAGACGCAGCCGTAGCGGGTTGAACGATCCGAAGCGGCCCACCGGGTGCTTTATCTTCGCCGGGCCCACCGGCGTCGGAAAGACGCTATTGGCCAAAGCGCTGGCGGAGTTCATGTTCGGCGATGAAGACGCGCTGATCCAGATCGACATGAGCGAATATATGGAGAAGCACAATGTCAGCCGGCTGATCGGCGCGCCGCCGGGCTACGTGGGCTTCGAAGAGGGTGGGCAATTGACCGAGAAAATCCGCCGCCGGCCGTATGCGGTCGTGCTGCTCGATGAAATCGAGAAGGCCCATCCCGACGTGTTCAACATGCTCTTGCAGGTGATGGAAGAAGGGCGGTTGACCGACAGCTTCGGCCGAAATGTCGACTTCCGCAATGCGATCCTGATTCTAACCACCAACGCAGGGGCCGAGGCCATCAAAAATGAATCGTCGTTCGGCTTCCAAAAGCCCGACGACGACGCGTCGTACGACAGCATGAAGCAGCGCGTCAAGGAACGGATCGAGAAGGTCTTCCGGCCCGAGTTCTTGAACCGCATCGACGACGTGATCGTGTTCAAGCACCTCACGGTCGACGATTTGAAAAACGTGATCGATATTGAGCTGTCAAAGGTTCGTCTGCGGCTCGGCGAGCGCGGCCTGAAGCTGGTGCTCACCGATGCGGCCAAGACGTTCCTCATCAAGAAGGGATCCGACACCGATTTCGGAGCTCGTCCGCTTCGCCGGGCGATCGAAAACTTCGTGCAGGATCCGCTTTCCGAAGAATTGCTCAAGGGCGAATTCACCGGCAAGAACTTGATCACGGTCGACACGAAAGAAGTCGGCGGCAAGAAACAGCTCTACTTCATCGGTACATCGACGGAAGGCGAGACGGCAACCGTCGGCGCCGCTTCCGAAGGGAGCGCCAGCGCCACCGACTCCGGCGCAACCGCCTAGAACGCCGCGTTCCTATCGTGAAGTCGTCAAGCCCAGGGAAGGCCCCTTGGTCGTCTGCCACAAATTCAGACGCCCCTGGCCTTCCCTGGGTTTTTTCGCGCGCCAGCACGCCCTCAATTCCACTCCAACCCGCAAACCTTCCTCAAGCCCCACCGTTTGACATTCCGAAGATAGAGCGGCGATAGTAGGTTTTGTGCTCGCCGTGAATTCTCGCCGCAAGCACCGCTAGCGAAAGGCTGCTTTGTCGCGGCGTTTCGCCCCGAGCTCGCAGCGCGAAGCAAGGAAGTTGCTCGCCACGTTGCCAACACGAACCCGAAGCGTTAGCGAGGGAGCACCAAGCGGTGCGCTACCGGCGCTTCGTGCTAACACTCGCGAAAGCCGCTCATATCATGTCCACATCATCCACGACAAGCCGCCGCAAAACTGGCATCGGCGCTACGATCGCGCTGGGAATTGCCACTTGGGTGGCCGACCTCGGCGAACTGATCATCAACTGGCTGGCAACGCTGGGCGACATTGCCATCTTCTCGTTCCGCACGCTGGTGTGGATGTTTGCCCGTTTGCCGCGGCGAGAAACATTGTTGCCGGCGTTTTATCAAGTCGGCGTGCTCAGCTTGCCGGTCGTGGCCATCACCGGCACGTTCATCGGCATGGTGCTCGCCGAACAAAGCTACTACCAATTCGCCCAATTGCATTTGCAAACACGGCTCGGGTCGATCATCAATATGTCGCTGGTGCGCGAGCTTGGGCCGGTGCTGGCGGCGACGATGCTGGCCGGCCGCGTCGGCAGCGCGATGGCCGCCGAGCTCGGCACGATGCGTGTCACCGAGCAGATCGACGCGTTGAGCAGCATGGGCGCCAATCCGATTGCTTATCTCGTGGTGCCGCGGTTCATGGCGTGTTTGTTGTTGATTCCGATGCTCACGATCATGGCCGACTTCATGGGCGTCGTCGGTGGGTTTTTTTACAGCGTCCAGATTCTGCACATCGATTGGCATCATTATTGGGCGAACTCGTCGAATTTCGTCGGTGATTTCGATTTGTTTTCGGGGATCGTGAAGAGCCTATTTTTCGGAGCCGCGATTGCCGTCATCAGTTGCCATCGCGGCTTTCATTGCGATCCGGGTGCGGAAGGAGTTGGCCGCGCGGCCACGAATGCGTTCGTGTATTCCTTCATCGTGATCTTGATCCTCGATCTTTTCTTGGGCATCTTCCTCGGCTCGGTGTACAACATGTTGTGGCCCGAACCGGTCAATTTGTTGTGACACATTTACTGTAATAGGCACACTCCGTGTGCCCTCCGTGCTGCTCATTGCTTAAAGCGTCACAGGAGGCAGACGGCACACGGAGTGTGCCTGCTACGTTGCTCGCGGCTCCGCATCGACCCATCGGCCAAACCATCCATGCCGCCCACCGCTCCAAAACCGCCGAAAGACGATCGCCCGCTCATCGAAGCGCGGGATCTGAGCGTTCGCTTCGGACGTCAGCCGGTGCTGCGGCAAATCAATTTGAGCGTGCCGCGCGGGCAAACGCTCGTCGTCATCGGCGAAAGCGGCTGCGGCAAAACGGTTTTGCTCAAGAGCCTTATCGGTCTGGTGCGGCCGACGCAGGGAACCGTGGTTTTCGACGGCCAAAACTTGGCCGCACTCAACGACCGCGAACTGGCGCGGCAGCGGATTCGCTTCGGCTTCGTGTTTCAGGGCGCGGCGCTGTTCGACAGCCTCACCGTGGCCCAAAACGTCGCCTTTCCGCTCCGGCAGCAGGCCGAATATGACGATGCGCGAATTCGCCGGGCCGTGCTCGACCGGTTGGCCGATGTCGGTTTGCCGGAAAATATTTTGTACAAGAAACCTGCCGAGCTTTCCGGCGGCATGCGGAAGCGAGTCGGGCTCGCGCGGGCGCAAATCATGTCGCCCGAGGTGATCCTCTACGACGAACCGACCACCGGCTTGGACCCGATCATGAGCGCCGTGATCAACGAACTGATCCTCCGCACGCGGAATCGCATTCCGGTCACGAACGTCGTGGTGACGCACGACATGCAAACCGTGGCCAAGGTGGCTGATCGCGTGGTCATGCTGCACCCGCTCTCCCGATTGAAAGGCGATGAGCCGCAAGTGATTTTCGACGGCAAACCAGCCGATCTGGAGCGGAGCCCCGATCCGCGGGTCAGGCAATTCGTGCGCGGCGAAGCCGGCGAACGACTGATGGAAATGGGCGAACGGCAAACAGCGGCAACGTAGCAGGCACATTCCATGTGCCGTTGCGGCACAGCAGGATACTCCGTTTGAAATCGACGGCCCACGGCGGACGGCACGCGGAGCGTGCCTGCTCCAATTATTAAAACAGGTGCGACCATGGATGATCGGATCATGCAGTTTCGCGTCGGTGTCGTCGTGCTCGGCGTCTCGCTGATCGCCGGCGTGATGACGTTGCTGTTCGGGCATTTTCCCGGCAAGCACTACACGATCTACGTCGATTTTCGCAGTGCCCCCGGCGTCGCGGCGGGCACCCCTATCAAGGAAAGCGGCGTGCTGATCGGCCGAGTCACTGGTGTCTCGCTGCGAGAAGACAATCCCGTCGAGCCGGTGCAAATAACCGCGGAAATCGAGTCCCAGTACAAGATCCGGCACAACCAAACCATCCAGGTCAGCAACGGATTGCTGGGCGACGCGGAACTCGATGTCGTCGATTTGCCCGCGCCGCGAATTGTGCCGGCAGCGACACCCTCCCCGGGGCAATCGGCCGAGCCGGCCGCTCCGGCGGAGCCGACGATTCGCGGCCAATCGGGCGACGAAGCGCCGCCCGCTCCAGCCACGCCCCCCGAGCCCGGCGTGCCGGTCCCAAAACCGGCCGCCCCGGCGCTTCCGCCCGCGACGTTCATCCAACCCGGCGAAACGATCAAAGGCGAGTCGGGAGCGAGCCCGACGCAAGAATTCGCCAAACTCGAAGCCGACATGAGCAAAGTCAGCAACTCCCTTTCCGCCGCCAGCGATGAGGTCCGGGTGTTGGCCCACAACATCAACGGCCTGCTCGGCCACGGCGATTCCGAACGGCTCCGGCGCTTGGTCGATAAGACCGAATCGTCGATGGACGCCATGCAGCGCACGCTAAACGACGTCGACAAGATCGTCGGCGATCCGCAGATGCAGGCCGACATGAAGCAGAGCCTCGCCAACTTGCCCGGCACGCTGAAGCAAATGCAGCAATCGTTTCAATCGCTGCAGCAGACGACGGCCCTGGCGGATCAGAACCTGAAAAATCTGCAAGGCTTCACGCAGCCGCTCAGCGACAGCGGCCCCGAAATGGTGAACCATGCCAACCACAGCATCCGCGAACTCGACGAATTGCTCGGCCAATTTACGCAATTCGGCCGCGGGCTGAACAGCTCGCAAGGCACGCTCGGCCAATTGATCAACAACCAGGAGCTCTATCAGCAACTGACCGAAGCCGCCTGCAACATCAACGAACTCACGCACCGGCTGCAGCCGATTCTCAACGACGTGCGCGATTTCACGGATAAGATCGCCCGTCATCCCGAAGTGCTCGGCGTCCGCGGTGCGATCGACCGCAGCCCAGGCATCAAATGAGCGTGTCCGGGCACTTTCAGCGAAGCGCTCGCGGTCTAGCGGCGCAGGTAGCCCGCGCTCGATTGGAAAAACTTTCGACGGCGATGGTCGGCCGTCGATGCCTCGCCATGCTGCGAGCGCAAGTCGGCCAGATTCGCCTGGCAATAGCGGCAACCGATTTTTTCAAGATGAAAGCGAATGTAGGTCGCTGCTTCGTCGGGCAAAACATCCAACAGAAAACTGCCAAGCTGGGTCCGGTTCGGGCATGTCAGCCGGTTGCGGCGCCAGATTTCGCCGAGCGAATGCAGGCCTGCATCGCGCCGGCCATTCACCGCCGCTAGCCGGTCGATCAACCGGCGATCCAGCCGTGCCGCTGCTTCAATCGCTGCCATCCGCTCGGCCGGGAGCGCTTCGTCGACATACGCTTCGAGTTCGGCATCGGAAAACAGCATGGAAAATGTCCGTGTCGTGCGATCGAAACACTAGCCCGAAGCGTCAGCGAGGATGAACTGGTGCAGGTCCGCAATCATCGCAATACCATCTGACACCGAAATTCTGCCACGCGTGCTTCCCAACGCACGGATTCAGTTTATCGCGGTTGCTGCAGTTCAGGAAACAAATCCTCCGACAATCGCTGCTTTATAAGACTCCTTTGCAAGCGGTCGATAAAGTCGAATTTCTGATTGGCCACCGCCTGTTCCGATATGCCGAGTTCCTCGGCCACCCGCTTATTCGGCCAGCCGGCGACAAACAATAATTCCGCGCATTGCACCTTCGGCCATTGCCCGCGCTCGCGCCAACGGTCGAGAATTTCGGCCATGGCCACGGCGAGCGCTTCCGCTTCGACGTGCTTCCGCTGCGCGCTCTGCAATAGGCTGCTCGCTCGGCGGGCAGGAGACGGCGGGTCGAACGAATTGCCGGTCGTGCTGGCCGAAGCCAATGGCAGCGCCGGCCGGCGCCCTTGGCGGCGGAGGTGGTCGGTTAGCTTGTGGGCCGCGATCGAAAACAGATAGCTCTCGAGTGGCCGGGCGGCGTCGTAGTTCGGCAGGCTCGTCAATAGCCCGATCAGCGTTTCTTGAACGACATCCTCGGCGACATCGCGGCGGTGCAGCCGGGCCTCGACGTAGGCCAGCAATCGCCCCTCGAACCGCGCAATCAATTCCTTCCAAGCCTCCGGCTCTCCGGCCCGAATTCGGTCGATGAGTATGGCGTCGGAAGACATTGGAGTGGGTGACAGACAGGGGTCAGTGGCCAGGGGATCAGAGCAGCCGGACGCGCGAGACCGCAAGCGAGCTTCGATCCGCCGTTCGATGTCGAAGCTCGCTTGCGGTTTCGCGCGTGCGCAACTGCACGCCGAACCGGACCCGCGGAACCACGATCTTCACGAACGCACACCGGCCGGCTTCCATCGTAACAGCGAGTACACGCCGCCGAGAAGCAGCAACACCGCGCCCGAGCCGATGGCCGCCACCTGCAACCGCTGGGCAACCATGATTGACCGCCATTGCTGCTCGATCGCCGAGCGGATTTGCCGATCGAACACCAGCAAGACATGCTCTTGCAGCATCGGGCCAAACGAAGCGGTGTTGACTGTTTCGCGGTAGCGATCTTGGATGAGGTGGTTTTCGACCAAGTCGCGATCGAGCTTCACCGTGCCGTCGATGGCCTGCGGGAATTCTTTTTCGGCGAAATCGGTCACGACGCGATCGATCTCGCCCGGCAAGGCTCGATCGCATTCTTCGTTCGTAAGATACGGGCCGGCCGTCGCGGTGGCCACATACACTTCGAGCCCGCCGCGCGATTCCAAATGGGCCGGTCGATCGACCCAGTCGGGCTTTGGTTCGTGGCCATCGTGCGTCGGCGGCGGCGGATTGGGCAGCGGACGGGCGGCGGTTTCCACGGTTCGTGCTTGCGGCGTCGCGGCTGTGCGGTTCCGATGAAACCAATGCCAATCGGAGGATGCCGACCAATCGGAAACGCCCATGTCCGATCGCGAATGCTGGACCGCTCTCAAAAAGCAGAGAACTGCCCCGACCAACAGCATCAAGCCGAAGAACGTGCGAATCGGGCGAAAGAAGAAGAAATGATGGACCATATTGCCCTCCGGGGCGTTACACCGGGATCTTTTTCGGCTGCCAGGCGCCGGCCATTTGCACGGCGATCGACACGGTCGCGGCAAACATCAGCCCCCACGGCTGCGGAAACGGCGCGATGCAATTCACCGCGCCCGCCCAAAACAGCGACACGATCACCGACCAAATGCTCAACCGCGATTGTCGCCGCGGATCGGCCAGCCGCCACCACCGCGGCACCAACCACAGCAAACCGAAATAAGCGAGAAACGCGAATACCGACGGCGCGCCGTCCACCCCGTAAAAGCTTTGCGGAAGGTGGGCCGCGGCCGTCTTGAACGAGTAGTCGTAATGCAATTGCACGAGTAGCGCGGCATGCAGCAGATACGCGGCGAAGCCCAGGCCCAATCCCACCACGAGCATCACGAACCGCCGCAGCGCCGCATCGACCGGCCGGCGCTCCCATAACTTGGCCGGAATCAAAATGCTCCAAGCGGCGATGATCGCCGTTAGCGCGAGCCACGCGTATTGGTTCAGCTCGACGGCGCCATGCGGCCCGCTCATGCGATAAAGCACGACCACTAGCGCGACGACGAACACCACCGCCGTTGCCAATAGCATCGAGCCGATCAGATCGGCCGTTCGCTCGCGCAGTCCCGGCAAAAGGGGCGGCGGCGGCAGCGATTCTTGACGCCAGCGGCGCCATGTCGGGCTCTCATATCGGGCCGGATTCGGGCGCGGCCCTGCGGCGCCGGCTTGCATCACGGGGGGCGATCGCATTCCGCCCGCTCCAGCTTGCACCGGCCGATGCCGCTGGCCGACATGCGCGATCGTCCAACCCACGCGGTAGATCAAGTAGAGCCCGAGACCGCCGACGAGCATGGGAATCCACAGTACCGCCGTATGCAGCAAGACGTAAAGCGCCGCGAGCAGAAGCATCACCCGTTGCCAAGTCGGCAGATTTGCCCCTCGCCACCAGCCATGCATATTGGCCCACACGCCGCGAACAAATTGCGCGATCGGCTCTTCGACACGAGCGGCCACCGCCGCCGCGACCGCAACGGTCGCCGGCGATGCGCCAGGAACAACGTGCGGTGCGGATCCGCCGCCCGCTTGCGCCTGCGGAATCTCGACGACGGCCTGCGCCATCGGCGGCCAAACGCCGGTTGCTCCCCTAGCGCCGTCCATCGGCTGCGCCGGGACATGGCCATTCGGCATTCCGGGCCCGAGTGGCGGCCGTAGCGGCGGCTGCAATCTATCGCGAGCCAATGGCGGCGGCAGGGGCACGGGGCCCAGCGAAGCCAATGTGGCATGCAGCGGCCGCGGCAAAAGCGACATGAACTCCCCGACCGTATGCGGCCGGGCATCGGGATCCTTGGCCAAGCCCCGGGCAATCGCCGTTCGATACGGATCGGCGATCTGCGTCAGATCGGGCTGGGCGGTGAGATGCTTCATCAACACCTCGCCGAGGCTTTCGCCTTCGAACGGCACGCGGCCGGTGATCATCTCATAGAGCATGATGCCCAGGGCGTAGATGTCGATCTCTTTGCCATAGCGGCCGTTGGCCACCTCGGGCGCCATGTAGTGCACCGTGCCGACGCTGCCGGTTTGCCCGCTACGTCGGCTGCAAGAAATGAACTTCGATAGCCCATAGTCGCCGACTTTCACGACCCCTTCGTCGCAAAAGATATTGCCGGGCTTCAGGTCGCGATGGATGATCCCATGATGGTGCAAATAGCCGACTCCGGCAGCAATGCCTTGCATCCAGAACATCACATCGTCGATCGGCAAGCCGTCGGGATGCTGCTGGATGACGCCCTCGAGCGAATCCCCGGCGACATATTCCATCACGACCCAACTCTCGTCGTGATCGTCTTGCCGGATGTCGTAGAGGCTGAGCAGATTCGGATGCTTGATGTTCAAGCATTGCGTGACGCCGCGCAATTCGACTTCGAGATTTCGGCACACCAGCTTCAGGGCGACTTCCTTGCCGCCATCGGAGAGCGCGTAGTAAACCTCGCCGAACCCGCCGCGACCAATGCCGCGCTTGATTGTATAGCCATCGAGCGGACGATCGCCGCTGGCGTAAGAAAACCGAGCGCCGCTGCCCGTGGCGGCCGGGGCCGGTGGAGATTCGAGAGGCTGTGTGGCACGGAGATTCATCGTCGTAGCCCTTTGTCGCGGGCATTCCCAGCACTGGCCCGAAGCGTTAGCGAGGACGAGCCGCCACGCGGTCGTGGCTCTTGGCAGATGATTACCCGCACTCGCGGCGCACCCACGCTGACGCTTCGGGCTACTGTTCCATTCTAAACCGCTGAGCAGCGTTAAACAGCCTTCCGCATCGACGAAAAGTTTTCGTGCTAACCTCTCACCCTCACCCTCACCCTCACGCTCACCCTTTCCGTTATACCGCCTCGAGCGTGAAGGAAAAGCCTTCGCCCACCACTCGGGAACCGAGCCCGACGGGCCCGCGACGCGGATATTTCTTGCCGTCGATCTCTAAATTCCCCGGGGCGCTGCAGGCCAAACCGCTTCCTTCGCGAAACAAAATCACCTGCCCCTCGAGTTCCGGCACCGAAATATGGCTCGATCGCTCGGCGGAAAGGATGCACGTGTCGGCCATCAGCAGCACGCAGTCCGTCGCCGGATGCGTGCGGTGATAAGTCACCGGTTCGAGCCGCGCCGTGGCGCTCAGCGGATGTGGGCGGCGAAATCGCAGCCGCACGGCGCCGAGTTCGATCGTGCGGCCGTCGTCGAGCGTAGTCGGCTGGCCGAGCGTTCGGCCGTCGAGCCGCGTTTCCCGCAACGGTTCCACCCAATACCCTTCGCCGTCCCGCTGAATCACGGCATGCCGTCGCGACAAATCGCCCAAAATCGGCACGTCGATCATTTCATTTGCGGTTTCACTCGCCGCCTCCTCCGAGCCATTGCCTTTCGCGCCGTCCGGCAGCGACTGGCCAACCACCACGCGATCGGCCATGCAAACCAAAAACCCGCCGACCGCATCGACCCACAAAACGAATCTGGCCCCGTTCGACGCCGCCCGCCGGACACTCGTCCCTCGCCCTTCGCCCCTCGCCCCTAATCCCTTGCCTTCCACTTTCTTATCCTTTCGTCCGAGAATCGGCAGCAATCGCCGCCGCCAATCGGAATGCTCGATCGATGGCGAGCCGCGTAGCTGCTCGACCACCGTCTGCACTTCGCTCCAGCGTCCGAGCCGCAATGCCCGCTGCAAACTGTCAACAAGCCGCCGTCGATCGTACATTGTAGGAGGCTAAAGGCTTGAGGCTACGGACGAAGGTTTGAGAAGGTGGAGCCCGCACCGCTAGCAAGGGAGTGTTGCATCGCCCCGCCGGGCCATTTCTTCGCACACGGGCCGCTTCTTCCTTGCTAGCGCTGCGGGCTCGGGATGCGTGGCACCGGCGCCGCCCGCATGCTGCAAATTACTTCTGTGTCGTTTCGCTCGTGTCGGCCTTGGCCAGTTTGCCTTGCTCGGCCGAGAAATATTGGCCCACTTGGTCGACGATGTTCGCCGGTGTGGTTTGATCCAACGGAATCTCGTCGTGCAGGCTGCTCTCGGCATTGACCATCTTCTCCGCCACTTGCAGCCGCGTTCGCAGATCGGTGACCAATTCTTTCACGCGGCCGAGTTGGCTGTCGTCGAACTGATAATTGCTCGTGGTCTGGGCCACTTCGACCATCTTGTTGCGGGCCTCGAGGTTCTCGACATCGACTTCCAACTGCCGTTTGGCGGCCAACATGCCTTCCAGCTTTTGCCGGGCCGCGTCGAGGCTCTTTTGACGTGCTTCGTGCATCTGGCGGAGGCTGCCAAGCGTGGCATCGGCCGTCTTGAACCGTTCGAAGCGATTCGCCAAATCGGTTTTCACCTGGTCGATCGTATAGCTCCGGCCGCCGTAGGTGAAATGATCTTGGGCGCTCGAGGCATCGGCCTTGAGCCGCATCAATTCGGTGCGGTCTTTGGCCAGCCGTTGCTCGGAATCGGTGATTTGGTGTTCCAACTGATCGACTTCGACCTCTTCCTTGGCGATGACGTGCATATTCCGCTGAATGTCGGGCACGAGATCTTTCACCATCTTGCGGGCCCGATCGATCTGGAATTCGACTGGCACGCTTTGCTCGACCGAATCGGTGACTCGGCTCCAGCAGGTGGATACATAGCTAGCGGCGCTGCGGCCGAACACGAACATGCCCAAAAGCCCCAGCCCGACGGTGGAGAAAACGACTCGCTTGATCATGGCAACGACCTCCTGATTAAGACGCTCGGCGAGCGTGAGATTCGGTTCGGCAGACCGCCAGCGAAGCCGCAGCACCAGCCTGCCATACCGATGATTCGCCGCTTGAGAGAAAATATTGGGGGGCGGGCGAAAATTTTTCTGCCCCGGCGGTGCGGTGCCGCGGCGGCCGGTGTTGGAGTTCACGCTTTAGCGTGTTGGCCCGCCAGCACGCTAAAGCGTGAACTCCAACCGACTAAATTCCTTGCTAGCGCTGCGGGCTCGGGCTCCCGCCGCCGAACGGATCAATCGTATTCGATGTCGCTGCGCTTCAAGAGCGGTTGCGGGTGTTTGACGCGGCCAGGCGGGCGGACGCCGGGACCACGGCCTTTGATGCCCAGGTCGGCATCCATCTGTTGGACATAGCCTTGCAAGCGTTTGACGATCTCCGGATGTTGGGCGGCGACGTCGGTTGTCTCGCCGATGTCGTTATCCAGGTTGAAGAGAATCGGCGTGAAGGGTGCATTCGGATGCGCCGGCTCTTTGTCGACTCCATGTTCGATTTGCCGGGCGATCGCGAGTTTCCACGGCCCGGAGCGCACCGCTTCCAGCCGGTTGCTGGAAAAGTAGAACAGTGCTTCGTGCGGCGACTGCTTGCTTTTGCCGGAGAGCAACGGCCAGATTTCTTTGCCGTCGATCGGCCGCTCGATGGGAACCGTGCCGCCGGCGAGTTTGACGAGCGTGGGCAGAATGTCCATTTCGCTCATCACGGCGTCGTTCACCGTGCCGGCAGCGATCTTGCCGGGCCAGCGAGCGATCGTCGGTTCGCGCATGCCCCCTTCCCAGGTCGATGATTTTCCGCCGCGCAACGGCCCGGCCACGCCGCCATTCTTGCCTTGGCTGCGCCATGGGCCGTTGTCGCTGGTGAACAGCACGAAGGTGTTCGCGTCGAGATTCAAATCGTGCAGCGTGTCGAGCACTCGTCCGGTGCTCCAATCGACTTCTTCGACCCAATCGCCGTAGCGGCCGTTATTGGATTTCCCCTGAAATGCTTTGCCCGGATGCAGCGGCACATGCACGGCCGTGTGCGGCAGATAGAGAAAAAACGGGTGGTCTTTGTTGGCCGTGATGAACTTGATCGCTTCGTTCGTGTAGAGCTCGACGAGCTTGTTCTGCTCGACGGGCGCTTCGATCACTCGCCTATCGCGCACGAGCGGCAACGGCGGCTTGGCGGCTCCCGGCTTGCCGCTGCCGCCCATATCGTTGGAATAGGGCAGGCCCAGGTAATGGTCGAATCCGTGCTGCGTCGGCAAGAACGCGGGCTGGTCGCCCAGATGCCATTTGCCGATGCACATCGTGGCGTAGCCCTCGACCTTGAGCAAATCGGCAACGGTTCGCTCCGACGAGCTCAGCCCGATCGGGCAGGCCGGAAAAATCACGTCCGGCAGCGAAACGCGTTTGGCATAGCAGCCGGTCATCAGTTGCGCGCGCGAAGGCGTGCAGACCGGGGCGGCATAGAAGCTGGTGAGCTTCATTCCTTCGGCGGCCATGCGATCGAGCCGCGGAGTGCGGTTGAGTTTCGAGCCGAACGGTCCGATATCGCCGTAGCCCATGTCGTCGATCAGGATAACGACGAAATTCGGCTTCGGCGCCGCAACTGCATTTTCCGCCGAAACCTCTCGGCAAAGCGACCCAAAGACGGCGACAGCAGCAATGGCGAACGCAGTTATTCTGCATGCTAAAGTTCGCGGCAAGCCGAAGGGAATGCCCCGGCTTGCCCGCGATGACGTGCAAATCATTGGTCACCTCCAACGAGTGGCCTCTTTCAAGTCGCCATTGCCAAGTCGCCATTGCCAAGTCGAAGGCAAATTGCGGCTGCCGCGTCAGGAGCCCAGTTAACGAGGGAAATCTTCCGTGGTAATGCCCCATGCATGCCGCTCCATGTCGTAGCCGACCGGATCATGCTTGCGAAGCTCGGCATTGACGAACGGGTAAAAGTCGTTCGTGCCGAAAAAGGCTTCGCTGCTTTCGGCGAAATATTCCATCGGATTCGTGGCAGCATAGGCCCGTTCGACTTTGAATCCGCGCCGCAAAACAGCGTCGTAAAGTTTCTCATCCATCGCATGCTTGTAGGCCGCCCGCACTTCGGCGTTCTCATAGCCATCCGGCAAGAAGCGATCGTGGTAGCCGTGCGACAGTTCGTGCAGCACCATCCAAGGTTGGTCCAGTGTCCAAATGAGAAAGTTCCGCGCGTTGGCCAATTCGACGCAACGGGCCTTGTCCGGATTCATGCCGTGTTCCGTAAGCCAGCCGGCATCGGGATGGTAGGCCATGCAGGGAGTGTGCTTTTCGAACAGCTCGACCCAGATCGGGACTTGGCGAATCTTGCCAAGGGCCGGTTCCGGCACAATCCGAGTGATGTTGTAGAGCTGAACACTGAGCTGCTTTATTGTCTTCTCATAGACATCGGGTGTGGCCGGCCGGAATTTCTTGTTCACCAGCACCTTCCAGCCCTCGATCCGCTGCACGTCGTATTGATCGGTCTTGTCGAATGTCGACCTGCCGGGCTTCGGCGTACCGGGTTTTGGCGTTTCCGCTGCTTCGCTCGCCGATTTCGGGGATCGGGCGTTTTCGTTCGCCGCCGTGTTTGCGGATTTCGACGCGTCGGACGATTGCGGTTCTGCTGCCACGCGCCCCTGAACCGCAAGAGCGATCAAAATTCCGATCGTGGCCATCGCGGCAAGCAAAAAGCGATTCATCGAAATCCTCCGAAAGCTCAAACTCAGGGCATGTGAAAATGAGATTGTTTCCGGCTCGACCGGCCATGTCAAACCGCTTCGGCATGATTCGCATGGCCGAGCGGCGAATCACGGAAATCGCGCGGAAAATGGTCTTCGACGGCGGCGAGAAATTCCTGCGGCGTGCAAACGCGCGCCACGGCAGCGCGGAAATCGCGGGCCCCGCGGCGACCGTGGGCGTAGCAACAGGCGAATTTTCGCATCAAAAGCGTTCCCCTCTCGACACCGAAACGGCGGCAAACCAAGTCATAATGGCGAACCAACAGGGCCCGCTCCTCGGCGAGCGTCGGATCGGAAGGGACCGGTTCGCCCCGCATCGCCGCTTGCGCCTGGCGGAACAGCCAGGGCTTGCCGAGCGCTGCCCGGGCGATCATCACTCCATCGACACCGTAGCCCGCGAACGCCGCGACCACTTCGTCCGCCGTACTCAGATCGCCATTGCCGATGAGCGGGATTCGCTTCAGGTGTGGTTTGATTTCGGCGATGCGATCCCAATCGGCCTGACCTTTAAAAAAATCCTGCGCCGTTCGACCGTGAACCGTTAGCGCCGCGCCGCCTGCCGACTCGACCACCGTTGCCACTTCGATCGCGCGAATCGAACCGCGGGTGCAGCCGAGGCGGATCTTGGCCGTAACCGGCGTCGGCGCGCAAGCGGCCGCGACTCGTTCGACAATCGCGCCGATCCGTTGCGGTTCGTTTAGCAAATAGGAGCCGCTATGCGCTCGTTCGGCCACATCGCGCACCGGACAACCAAAGTTGATATCCACGACGCTGACCTTCAATTCGTGGGCCAGCTTCGCCCCGACCGCGGCCAATCGGCCAGGATCATTGTCCCAAATCTGCACCGCCAGCGGACGCGCCTCGTCGGCAACTCCCCATAGCCGGTCGGGCAACTCGCCTTCGGATTGTTCGCGGCCCAAAAAACCCTGGGCGCAAACCATCTCGGTCGTCTGCAGCCCCGCCCCGCCGAATTCTCGCACGACCTGCCGATACGCATAGTTCGTGAACCCGGCCATCGGAGCCTGAAGCACCGGCGGATCGACGACAACCGGGCCAATGCGAAGGGGAGGGTACATGCAATGACGAATGAGCTAATGAACGAATGACGAAAGAAGGACGATTGCCGAAGCTCGAATGCCTAATGGTAACCGCCGGGCTCGCATTTCGTCACGCGTCCTTCGTCGCATTCGCCGGCGTTCGCCAGACGCCATTCGTCATTTTCCCGCGGCCGGTCCGAACGGATTCGTGGCGTCGCTTGGCGGCGTCGTCGTCGAGGGCGTGATGGTGGTTGGTGTTGCGGGCGTTGCACCGAATGGCGGTGCAGCAATTGGCGGCGCCGCCGCCGGGCCCGTGCCCGGCGGAATGGTTGCGGGCGGAATGGTTCTCGGCGGAGAAGTTGTTGGGGATGGCGCGATTGGGTTAAAGGGGCTGGCCGGCGGAGTCGAGCCGTTGGGGTTCGCGGCGCCATTCGAACCGCTGGTCGGATTCGAGCGCAGGGCAGGGGAGCCGCCCCCGGTCGCCGCCGTCGCCGGCGCAGGGCGAGCGCCGCGGGGCAGCGCCGGCTCCATGAGCGCATTGCCGCCTGTCGGCCGATCCGCCGGTGGCACGCTCGTCGATGCCGGTCCGCTCGAAGCCTTCGATACCGGCTTCAAGCGAATCAGCATGCCGATCACTCGTTCGGTCGGTACACCGGGTTCGACGACCGTCAAGGCATATTCAGCGATATCGAGGTTATAGTCGCGCACCGAGGCGAGAAACGATCGCCGCTGGCGGCTCAGGTCGGCCTCGCACGTCAACAAATTCTGCAAGTCGGTTGGGCCTTTGGCGCGAGCATCCTCGGTGGCGTGCACCGCGCTGGCCGCGGCCTGCACGGCGGCAACGTGCGTTTCGATCGCTTCGCGTCGAATCGGTAGCGTGCGATCGATGAGCCGCATGCGAGGCGGTGGAACCCGGCCGGCATAAATTGTATCAAAATAAGTGCGATACGCGCCCACAAGCGGCGGATCGTCGGTGAGCGGCAGCGGATTCGTCGCCGGAAGATTGAGCAGATCGGCCAATTCTTGCTGCGCAGTGACCGCGCCAAGCTTGGCCTCGAGCAATCGTCCTTGCGCGCTGGCGCGGGCGGTGGCCAGAATCGTTTGATCCGTTGCGGCAGCTCCGGGAGAAATCTGCTCCAAAGCGTCGGCTTCCTCGACGGCCCAGTTGTAGTCGCCTTGTGCGGCCGAAAGCTTCCAATAGGCGCGGGCGATGGCAAGTTGGGCCGCACGATTCGCCGCGAAGGGCGCGATCGCCTGCAAAAGCGTCAACGGGCTTCCCGCCAGCGGCGATGCCTTCGGAGGCGTCAGCGCGTGGTTCAGCAGATCGGCGGCCGCCATCGATGCGGCCGCGGAAGCAGGATCGACCAGATCACTCGCGGCCTTATTCGGATCGCCGGCGGCCACTGAGCCGATCGGTTGGTCGGCCGATGCCGGTCGCACGTTCTTATCGACGATCGTGCCGTGCGACGCTGCCGGATCGGTCGCCGCGTCGGAACGGTGGACCATTACCGACTTCGTTCCTTGCAAGGTGTCGGCAGATGCAACCGGATCGGCCGCCATCGATTGCCCCACCAGCGCACAACTCACGATGAGCGAGATAAAACGAATGCGAACCATCGATTTCAAGCTCCCTCGAATGCACGTTTCGCCGCACGACATCGTCGAGCGGCCTTCCGCTTCATAGCCTGACAGCTTCGCTTGCGCGAGTCAATCCAAACGTGATTGCCGTCGCGGCGAAGCTCAAAAGCTGCGTTGACAGGGTGCGCCCGCACGATTGCACCAATCGCTACCGCATGCGATAGTTGCTTGCTTCATGGCAAAGTTTAACGCCTGGCGGGGGGCGATTATGACGGCGAATGGCCGACGCGGCGCTGGCGAAGTTCGACGGTTGGCCGACCTTTCCAGCGAGCAATGGAGATCAGGCATCGCGGCCTGGCTCGGCTGGCTCTTCGACGGCCTCGACATGCACTTATACGTGCTCGTCGCGTCGCCGTTCGTTGCAGAATTGATCGGCGCGGGCAGCGAAAAAGACCCGGCAGTCGGATTCTATAGCTCGTGGATTCAGGCCGCATTCTTGATCGGCTGGGCGCTCGGCGGCGGGCTGTTTGGCTTGGTAGGCGACCGGCTGGGGCGCAGCCGCGCCTTGATGCTCACGATCTCGACCTACGCCATGTTTACCGGCCTCTCGTTCTTCGCGCAAACGTGGTGGCAGCTTCTCATCTTTCGTTTCTTGGCGGCGCTCGGCATCGGCGGCGAGTGGGCCGTCGGTGCGACACTGCTATCGGAAACCTGGCCACGGAGTTGGCGGCCCTGGCTGGCGGCGGTGTTGCAGACCGCGGTGAATGTCGGCGTTATGGTGGCGGCGCTCGTGGCGTTCGTGCTGTCGGGGCCGGGGCGGGAGCGCTATGTGTTTTTGGTGGGCGTGGTGCCGGCGCTATTAGTCGTGTGGATTCGCAAAGCGGTGCCGGAATCGGCGCAATGGGAGCGCGATAAGGCAGGGGCGGCCGAAGCGGCGCCCCGATTCCGCGAGCTGTTTCGCGGCTCGGTGTGGCGCGTCGGTTCACTGCGGCGCACAACGGTGCTGACGTTGACGGTCTGTGCCTTGTCGCTCTCGGCCCATTGGGCGTTTCTCTTTTGGTTCGTGCAATACATGCGGAATCTGCCGGATCTGAATTCCTGGGACGACGGGGCGAAGGGGCATTTCGTCGCCCAGATGTATTGGCTCGTCATCGGCATATCGATTTTCGGCAACTTCTTCGCGGCGTGGCTCGCTCGCTGGCTGAAATATCGGCGAGCGATCGCGCTATTGTGCTTGTGCTACGGCATCGCGATGGTGGTCACGTTCGGCGTAGCGCGCCTGCACGATCAACTGTGGATCGGCTTCACCGCCATCGGGATCTGCCAAGGAGTGTTCGCGCTGTTCACGATGTATTTGCCTCCGCTGTTTCCGACGCTGCTGCGAACGACCGGCGCCGGATTCTGCTACAACATCAGCCGCATCGCCGCGGGACTGGGCACCGTCGCCTTCGGATTGTCGGCCCCCAACGGCGACCACCGCCTGGCGCTGTTTTACGCCGGCTTTCTATTCTTTCCCGCCGCGGCGGTCGCCTGGATTTTGCCCGACATTTCGGACGAGCAAGGCGAGCCGCTCTCGCCGGTCAGACGAGAACAAGTCGAGTTGGTGGACTAGGTGGACTAAGCGCAGTGCGGTTCGCCCTCTTGCTTCGGCCGAGCCATTATCTAGAATCATTATTGATTTCAGAGGTGTTTTCTTACGCGTTCGAGAGTGCGGATTTATGGCGCAGGAATTTTCGCTGGGCACGGTCGAGGTTGCCCTTTCGCCGCTCGAGCGGTTCGAGGAGTTCTTGCAGAGCCGGGGCAAGCGGATTACCGTGCAGCGGCGGATCATCGTGCAGCAGGTCGCGCAGCGACACGAACACTTTGACGCCGATCAATTGCTGGCCGACCTGACCAAAACGGCCGAGCATCGCAAAGTGAGCCGGCCCACGGTTTATCGCACGCTGGCCGAGATGACCGAGGCCGGGCTATTGCGGAAAATGGACCTCTCCGGCCGGGCCGTTTACGAACACGATTACGGCTATCCGCAGCACGATCATCTTTATTGCCAGCAGTGCCACAAGCTGATCGAATTCTCGAGCGACGATCTGCTGAAGCTGCGCGACGCCGTGGCCCGCGAACATCAATTTCGAGTGCTCGGCCATCGACTGATCATCACCGGCCAATGCGCCGATTGCCGCCGATCGCGGCAAGCGAACCGCCGGCTGGAATTGGTGTAGGTCAGGCTTTCCAGCCTGAGAATGTCGCTCCCGTCGTTTGGTGGTTGCACGGATGTGTGCCACTGGCAAGCGAAGTCGGCCAGCGGTGGCGCTACAGCGGCCGATCCCTTCACTCTTGGGTCAGGTCGCGGCTCGGCAAGGGGAGACTGCGCTTGCCCGTGGCACATGCCGATTGCATGCGTTTGTTGGACGGTTATAGACCGTCGGGCCTTAACGGTGGCAAACCTTTGATATACGCCTCGTCACCGGTTATTTGGCGCAGGGCTTGGCCCGCGCGATGGCAAACGCGTTCGCCACTTTCGGAGCCTCGGATCTCGGCCATGTCGGTTTGCAGTTTTTTCAGCGGGTCAACTGCTTCCTTCGCCGCGTGGCCCAAATGCCCAAGCGATTCGGCGGCGTTGCCGCGAACGTTCGGATCGCGATCGTCCAGCAGCTTGAGCAGCATGGGAATCGCCTCGGTACCCAGTCGCGACAGAAGGTTGGCATTCGCCCGACGGAATTCTTCGTCGCTGCCCATCAGCTTGAGCAATTCGACCTGAAAAGCCGTGGCGTTGTTCCGCGTGAGAAGCGCTTCCGCGGAGGCATGGCGGACGCCTGGGTCTTGATTTTCAAGCAATTTTCTGCCGACATTCGCGGGGATTCCAGAACCCAGCCCGATCAGCCCCATTGCGGCGTCTGTGCGAATTTGGGGGTTGGCGTCATTGAGCAAGGATTTGAATTTCGACACTGCGTACAAAGGGGTTGTAGTCGGGTCGGCGCCCATGTAGCTCCCCTGGAAAGTTGCAAGCACCGCCCGGCGAACGTCGGTGTTCTTGTCGTCGACCAGGGCGAACAACGCCGCGACAGCCTTCGGGCCGGCGGTGCGGAGGGCGATGGCCGCTTCGCGCCGCGCTTGCGCCGATTTATCCTCCCTGACCCGTTCGAGCAGTTTGGGAATTGCCGGTTCGGCGGCGCTTCCACGAAAGGTCAAAGCCCCTGCTGCGGCGCCTCGAACTCGGTCGTCGCTATCGCCCAACAATTCGATGTAACGCGGAATTAGCGAGGTTGTCGCCTGCTTGTCGATCCAATTGCTCGAAATGATCGCTTGCCGGCGCAGCGACGCGTCGGGATCCTTCATCGCTGTCACCAGCGGCGGCACAATCTCGTCGGAGAGCCAGCGAACCCGCGATTCCTTGTCCGTACGGTGCGAGCGGGTCCAACGAATTCCGATTCCCTGCAAGGCGGCAATGGCTTGGCGGCGCTCGGCTACCGAAAACCGAGGCTGAACTCGGGTCTTCCATTCGGCGAGACCGATTCCTTGGTAGCTCGTGTCGTCGGGATTGGCGGCGGCGAGGGCCGGAATCGCCATTGCTACGATCGGCAGAAGCAGCAGCGACGCGGTGCGTCTTTTCACGGCACGACTCCTTGCTTATACATGCACGTGTGCAGATTGCTTCAGTGCCGCCGCGTGACGTCCACGGATCGGTTCGACCACTTCGGTCAAGAATTCGTCGACCTGCTGTGGGGCGCGACCGACGAAACCCGCGGGGTCGAGCGATTTTTTAAGATCGACTTTCGCAAACAGCGGGTCGGAGGCCAAGCGGTCTAACAAGTCGTTGGCGCGGCCGCGATCTTTCACTTCGGCCGCTGCCGCTTGGCTGTGCCGGCGGATTTGTTCGTGCAGCGATTGCCGGTCGCCGCCGGCCGCGACGGCCGCCATCAAGATATTTTCCGTCGCCATGAAGGGGAGTTCTTCCGCCAAATGCCGGGCGACTACTTGCGGATACACGACCATTCCCGAAGCGATATTCTGATACAGGATCAATATCGCATCCACGGCCAGAAACGCTTGTGGCAACACCAGGCGGCGGTTGGCGCTGTCGTCGAGCGTGCGCTCGAGCCATTGCGTGCCGGCGGTTGCAGCGGCACTGGTTTCGAGGCTGGCGACGAATCGGCCCAAGCCGCAAATTCGCTCGGCGCGCATCGGGTTTCGCTTGTAGGCCATCGCCGAGGAGCCGATCTGGTCGGCCTCGAACGGTTCTTCCAATTCCTTGCGACCGGCCAACAGCCGCAGATCGGTGGCCGCCTTTTGCGCGCTTTGCGCGACGCCGGAAAGAGCCGCCAGGATTTGCGAATCGATCTTTCGCGAATAGGTCTGCCCAGTGACGGGGTAGGTGTCGTCGAAACCGATTTTTTTCGCCACGCGAGCTTCGAGTTCGCGCACTTTCGCATGATCGCCGCCAAACAGTTGCAAAAAGCTGGCTTGCGTGCCGGTGGTTCCCTTCAGCCCTCGGGCCTTGAGCGCCGCGATGCGGACCTCGACTTCTTGCAAGTCGAGCACCAAATCGTAGGCCCAAAGGCAGGCCCGCTTGCCCACAGTCGTCGGCTGGGCGGGCTGGAAATGCGTAAACGCGAGGCAGGGCAGATCGCGCCATTCTTTGGCAAACGCCGCCAGCCGATCGATCACCGCCGCCAGTCGGCCGGCCACGAGCCGCAAGCCGTCTCGCATCAGCAGCAGATCGGTGTTGTCGGTGACGTAGCAACTCGTGGCGCCGAGATGAATGATGCCGCGCGCTTCGGGACACGCATCGCCATAGGCATGCACATGGGCCATCACATCATGCCGCAGTTTCCGCTCATAACGATCGGCGGCGGCAAAGTCGATATCGTCGACCCGCTGACGTAGCTGCACAATCTGGGCTGCCGAAATATTCAGCCCCAATTCGGCCTCGGCTTCGGCCAGCGCCACCCAAAGCTGCCGCCACGTGCGAAATTTTTTCTGGGCGCCCCATAGCGCGCTCATTTCGGTGGAAGCGTAGCGGTGGGTCAGAGGGTTTTCGTAATGTTCGTGCACAGTGGCTTGAACGACGAAGGACTAATGACAAATGTCTAAAGAATGACGAATGTCGAAGCACGAATGACTGGAACCGGTTTCAAACGCGCCTGCGGACAGGGGACACCCCGACGGTTTGGAGCGAATTATCAATTGTAACCGAAAACCGTGCGAACCCAAGCCGGACGACGCCCGTTCGTTGTTCATTTAGTCATTCGTGCTTCCTCATGCTTTAGACATTCGTCATTCGACATTAGACATTTGCCCCGCGCTTCATTCGCACGATGAGCGTTTCCAGCATCAGCCGGGCCCGATCCGGCGACGAACTGCTGCCTTTAAGCGCCAGGTCGGCTTCGAGCAGCCAATCGTAGAGCTTGGCGGCGCGGCGGACTCCCAGTTGGCGGAGTTGGGCCTCGGCTTTGTCCATTGCCTTGGGCCATTTGCTCACGCCGGCTTCTTCCAGCGCCTGCCGGATTTGCGGCTTGCGGCCCTCGGCTTGAGTGTTGCGTACAATCCGGGTCGCGGCCGCCAATCGACGCAATGGCGAGGCCATCTGGGCCAACAGGCCGATCGGGTTTTCGCCCGCCAGAATAAGTCGGTCGAGTTGCACCAGTGCCGCTCGGGCGTCGCCTGCCGCGGCAGCGTCGATCATTTCCCAAGCCGTTTTGGCTCGCCAGCCGCCAACCGATTGCTCGATCAATTGCAACGGGATGGGGGCGAGATTTTTCTTTTCGCCGGATTCGCCCGCTGGGGCCGCGAGCAGCGACAGTTTGGCCGTTTCCTGATCGAGCCGGCCCATTTGCGGCCCGACGATTTCCAAAAGCCGCTCGGCGGCTGCGGCGGCAAACGCCGCGTGATAAACCCGTTGCGCTCGCTCGCGAATCCACGCCAGAATTTCTTCCTCGCCGGGCACGTGGCAATCAATCTGCAGGCCCGTCTCGGCCAATTGCTTGAACAGCCGCGTGGTGGCCGGCCATGTGTCGACCTCGAGCACCAGCACGCCCGTGCGCTTCGGATTGGCCGTATAATCTTCCAGTTCCGGCCGGTAGCGGCTAACGAAAGTATCCGCCTCGTTGACGATGACCATTCGCCGTCCGCCGCCGAACAGCGCGACCGTTGCCAGTTCGTCGAAGAGCGTTCGCGGCTCGACGTCGTCTCCCTCGAATGCCCGGAAGCAAAATTCCGCGTCGCCGCTGCCGAGCACGGCATTGCGCAGCGAATCGAGTGCCTGGGCTTTCAAGAATGGCTCATCGCCGAACAGCACGCAAATCGGCCGCGGCGGAATTTCCGCGGTCCGCGCCAAATAGCGCAGCGCGGGCATTGCCTTGGAATCGGAAGTTTTCGATTTGGCCATCGTAGGACGCTGAGGCGAGGTAATCGGTGGTCGAAAATAGAACGTCGCCAATATACCGTGGCGGCAGGGCAGGGGGGAGGCGCCGCGGACAAACGCGCGAAACCGCAAGCGCGCATCCACTGCCAAACCGTAAATTCGCACACTTGCGGTTTCGCGCGTCTGAATCCGTCGCGACCGCCAAGCAGCCGCGAGCTCGCCGGTTCAGCGATCAAACCGATACGTCGGCGCGCGCGACGACGAATCGTCGTCCAAGGGATGAACCGTGCGGATGTGGCCCTTTGGCCGGTCGGGGTCGAGTGAGACTGGCTCGGGCGTTTCGAACACGCCGACATTGCCGGCCTCGTCGCGGACTTCCAGTCGAAGATAGACGCTTTCCGGCACACGGCTGTCGAAGCGCCATGTGTAACTGCCCGTGTTTTCCAACCCGGCGGCGATCGTCGAGTAGGGGCCCCCCGGATGGTCGGTAAACGATAATGTCACGGGTCGGGCCGCCAGCATCGCGTCGCTGGTCTCGTAGCGGATCAGCAGTTGGCCCACATGGTCGCCGGTTCCGAGCTCGAAGCTTGTGATGCGAGCGATCGGCTTAGTGAGATCGACGCCGACCCACAATTCCGGCAGATCGCCGCTGTGCGGCGGTCGAGTGGTCAAGCCTTTGCTGTCGACCACCGTGATGCGAAACCCGTAAAGCCCTTCGCCGTCGACTTTGACTTTGATCGGGTTGTGGTTGGCCGGCTGGAGGCCATAGCTCTGCCATGTGCGGCCAGCATCGCGGGTGCCCCAGATTTCGATTTTTGCGACACCTGCCCCGCCAGCCGAGTCGACTTCATAGTCGAGCGCGAAGCGGCGGGAATTGACCATATAGGGCCGCTCGCCCGGGGGCAGCCCTTGTGTGAACAAATTGCTGCCGCCGGAAAATCCTGCGACCGAAAAATGATTTTCCATCGGTGGAGCGGATGGACCGCTGCCTGCATTGCTCGCTGGATCCGACGACGGCAGCATCGGGCCAAACGTTGGGCCGGCGGAATTTGCGTTGCCGGAGCCTGCGGCGATGGATGTGCCGCCGCTGGCGGTCGGACCGCTCGGCGTTACGTCATGCGTTGCCGTGCCACTGTTATTCGCGGTCGCGTCGCCCGTTTGCCCGAGGGTTTGATTGGTAAGACGGTCGGTTGGCCAGGACGGTCCGCTCGGTTTTTGCACCGAAGCCAACGGCGGCCCGCCCGCAGCATTGCCCTCGCTTCCGGCGATCCCATTTGTCGGGACACTGCCAGCCGTACCGCCGGGTGCCGCATTGTCGTCGCGGACGGTGGTTTGCATCGTCGCGAGATTTCCCGCCCGATCGCTGATCTCGGCGCGGAGTGTAATCGCCCCGGCAGCGCTGACGCGAAACGATGCCTGGCCGTTGTAGGTCGTCCGGTTCGGATCGCGCGGCGGGTCGAGTCCGATCAAGCGCCACGTCGGATCGCCCGTCGCTTGACATTCGATTTTCAGGCTATCGGGCTTTAGCAGCGGGTCGGTCGCAAGCCAA
This sequence comes from Pirellulales bacterium, assembly GCA_036267355.1. Lineage (NCBI taxonomy): Bacteria > Pseudomonadati > Planctomycetota > Planctomycetia > Pirellulales > Pirellulales bacterium. The sequence goes on from DATAWG010000042.1 coordinate 36,221, forward strand.
TGCACGACGATCTGACCATTCGTGTCGCGCCAAGCAGTGAGTTCCAAATGCGGGGGAAGCGTGTCGATAATCACCCGCAGCTCGGGGCCGCCACTGTGTTCCGGCCGGATATGTCCGGCGCGATCCACGGTACGGATGGCGAACCAATATTCGCCGTCGCGAGGAGCGCGAAACGAAAAGCTCTTTTGCCGCGGATCGACGTGGGCAGCCAACGCCCAACTGCCGCCAGCATCGGCCGACACATACAGCCGCACTTCGACCGGCGCTTGCGACGCGTCGGCAGGGGGCGGAACGGTGAACGGAATCGAAAAATAGGTTTGCCGTGTGGGGACGGGGTCGGGCAACGTCGTGATCGGCGATGCGAGTGCCGCGACTGAGCAGGCCGGCGCCGAAAGCACCGGCGCCCAGATCGCCGCCGTCACGGCGCAGCAGAGCCGAATCATCAGTATCCGACGGACGATCGACATAACCCCCCCGGGTCGGGCAATAAGCGGACGGCGATGCGACACGTTAAAAACGCTCGCGTCCGTACTCTTGGTATCGGTGTTGCGGACGGTACGGCTTGAAACGCCGGTTAAAGCCGGATCGACTGGGTAAAATGCGTCGTGGTTGTCGGTGTGGAGCCAAGAGGATCACGTGCGCAGTCGTGGCGTCGGCGAGAAAACGCCGAGCCGAGCGAAAGCCATTTTTATTTTCGCCGTCTGCATTCTTCGTCTTCGCGGCGCCTCGTGAGGCTCCTGATGATGGCCTCTCTGACCGCGATAATCTGGAGTGGGTTATTCTGGACTCGCACATGGGACAAGTACATAATGAATAGGAAATCAGGCTACGAAGCCTTTGATGCCCGGTTTCCACTTGATCGCCGGGCCGGAAGGTGCGGCGCGCTGAATAAATAAGCGATGAGCAATTGGCTCGCGAACCCGTTGGTGCACGCGTTGGCGTCGAAGGTGCTGCTATGGTGCACCGTATTGGCGCTGCTGGTGGTCTTGGCGGTGTATGTCCTGGGAAAGTTTCGCGGTAGTGCGGAGGAAGAGCACCTCGGGGCAAGCGAACTGCTTAGTAAATTTCGGGAACTGCATTCGCAAGGTGGGCTAAGCGACGAGGAATTCCGAACAATAAAGACGCTGCTCGCGAAAAAGCTCCAGCGGCAGTTAAAGAATAGCGGCGAAAAGGGTTAGGCGGGGCTTGCCGGATCGGGCTCAAGTTTGGCGGCTTGAGCGCGACGTTGCCGGTCCGCCGATTGCTGCGAGTCGACGTTTCGGAATTGCCTCTTACGGAAGCGCTCGGTGCAAGTGTGGTCAAGGATGTGCCCCTGGCAACGCAAAAACGCGATCGCGTTCTAGCCCTACGAGCGACAACTTGGTTTTGCAGTTTGGCGAGCGACCACGGCCGTTCACGCGCCAGACGTTTTTCTAGCGAAGAAAGAGGATCGGCATGCCCTCTGGTCGGGATGTTAATTTAGGACGGCGTGGCAGTGGCACAACGAAGAAAAACGCGTTTTGTTCGTTCTGCCGAAAGAGTTACCGCGACGTCGGGCCCCTGGTCGAAGGGCCTGGCGACGTCTATATCTGCGGCGAATGCATCGAATTGTGTCAATCCATTCTCGACCAGGAGCGCCGGCGTCGCGGAAGCAGCAAGCAGCTCTTCGCGCGAATTCCATCGCCGCGCGAAATCGTTGCACACCTCGACGACTACGTCATCGGCCAGGAGCATGCCAAGAAAGTCTTGGCCGTCGCCGTCCATAGCCACTACAAACGGCTGACGCTCGGCGCCGAAGGCTCGGACGTCGAAGTCGACAAGTCGAATATCCTGTTGCTCGGGCCGACCGGCTCTGGCAAGACGCTTTTGGCCCGCACGCTGGCGAAGATTCTGAACGTGCCGTTCGCCATCGGCGACGCGACCACGCTCACCGAAGCCGGCTACGTCGGCGAGGATGTCGAAAACCTGTTGCTGAAATTACTCCACGCGGCCGACTTCGATCTCGAAGCGGCGCAGCGCGGCGTGCTCTATATCGACGAAATCGACAAGATCGGCAAGACGAGCCAAAACGTGTCGATCACTCGCGACGTGTCTGGCGAAGGCGTGCAGCAGGCGCTGCTGAAAATGCTCGAGGGCACCGTGGCGAACGTTCCGCCACAAGGTGGCCGCAAACATCCGGAGCAGCAATACATTCAGATGGACACGACCAACATCTTGTTCATCTGCGGCGGCACGTTTGTCGGCATCGAGAAAATCATTGCCAAGCGGCTCGGCCGGCGCACGATCGGCTTCGGCCAGCAAAGCGGCATGCGTGGCGACGCCGATATTGCCGAGCTATTGCCGCAAGTCGATGCCGACGATGTGCTGCAATTCGGTTTGATTCCCGAATTGGTCGGCCGGTTGCCGGTGATCGCGGCCCTGAAACCGCTCGACACCGCGGCTTTGGTTCGCGTGCTCCGCGAGCCGAAGAATGCGTTGGTAAAGCAATATCAAAAACTCTTCGGCATGGAAGGGGCTGATTTGCAGTTCACTGAAGACGGTTTGCAAGCAATTGCTCGCCGAGCTCAGGAAAAGGACACAGGTGCGCGGGGTCTTCGGTCGATCATTGAAGAGACAATGCTCGACATCATGTTCCACCTGCCGGAACATCCAGGGGCCGCTTACGTGATCGACGAACCGGTTGTGGCGGGGAAAAAGGCCGCGTTTCCGATCGTCGAAGCGAAGACAAAGAGCGCGTGAGGCCGAGCCGATCTGCCGACAAAAAACATCGTGGCGTGTCACGTTCAAGCCCATGCCCGGTCAAACGGCCATGGAGGTTAAGTGCACGCCCGCCAGAGAGCGAGCCCGCGACCGGTAAGCCGATCGCGGGCTCGCGGCATTTGTGGGGGAACCGAGGAGCCCGCAGCACAAGCAAGGAAGATCGCGGTTCGTCCTTGCTAACGCTGCGGGCTAACGCGACCCACGCGCGAAACCAAGCTCTATCCCGCAAGTCGCCGTAGCGCTTCGATGCCGCGCTCGAGCGTCGCATCCTCGGTCGCGTAGGAAATGCGAAAATGCGTGTCGCGGCGGCTGAATATGTTGCCGGGCACGATGAGCAGTTCTTCTTTCACGGCCCTCGCGCAGAACTCCGTCGCCGTGCCGTGCGGCACCTTGGGAAACGCATAAAACGCTCCGTTCGGTCGCTGCAATTCATAGTATCCGTCTAGGCCCGCGCCGATTCGATCGCGTTTGCGGCGATAGGCGGCGATGTGAGGAGCCATATCGGTATCGAGCGCAGCGGCAGCGCCCCATTGAAACGGTTGCGGAGCGCACACGAACGTATATTGCTGCAGCTTTGCAATTTCGTCGACCACCGCCGCCGGGCCGTGCACGAAGCCGAGCCGCCACCCGGTCATGGCGTGGCTTTTGGAAAAACCGTCGACAACAATCGATAGCGGATTGAAACTGGCCGGCGACACGAAGGGCCCGTCGTAGCAAAACAGCCGGTAGATTTCGTCGCTCAATAAGGCCACGTGGCGCTTTGCGGCCAACTCCGCGATCGCGCGAATCTCGGGCTCGGCCGCCACAGCGCCGGTCGGATTCGCCGGGCTATTTAGCAGGATCAATTTCGTACGGCCGCTCATTGCCGCGGCCACTCGATCCGGATCCAGACGGAAATCGGGATACGTGTCGATCACCACAGGCACGCCGCCGATCAGCTTCACCAGCGGTTCGTACATCACGAAATAAGGATCGAACATCACCACTTCGTCGCCCGGATTGACGATCGCCATCATGGCGAGCATCAAAGCGCCGCTGGTGCCGCTGGTGACGATCAGCTTGCGATCGGCGTGGCCGTATTCGGCATCGACCCGGGCTTGCAGCTTCTCGCGCAGCACGGGCATGCCTTGCGTGATGGAATAGCTGTTCTTGCGGCTCTGGATTGCATTGATGGCCGCCAGCCGCGCTTCTTCAGGCACATCGAAATCGGGCTGCCCGATCGAAAAATTGATCGGGTTTTTCATCGTCGCCGCCAACTCGAACACCTTGCGGATGCCCGAGCTATCGAAGAGTGAGGTGCGATCGGCAATCCATGAGTGGGGCATGAGGAGCCGGGAGGGGTCAGGGGGCCGGGGGCCAGAAGGGTAGGGCAGGGGGGTGGCGGGCAAAGGTCGACACGCAACGAAACCAAAGGCGAGCCTCAATTGCCGAACGGGATGGAAGCTCGCTTGCGGCTTCGCGCATCTGCCGCTCGCACGCTTACGGCGAGTCTTCCTTGAATGGCGCCGCGGCGGTTTTGCCGTGCAGTGCCACGGCTTGTTTCTGTCGCTCGTCGGCCTGCGCTTTGTAATTCGTGCCGTGGCGCGTTGCGATGTCGTATTGATCCTGGGCTTTGTGCTCGTCGTCGAGCATGGTTTGCAAGTTGGAATCGACCTGCTGGTCCATATCCGCAATCGCGGACGTCTGGTCGTCGCCGTGGCCCACGATCACGCCTCGGGCGACCAGATCGTTGAATTTATTTTGGATTCGCCGGGCCCACATTTCCGTAACGTCGAAATGCCCTTGCTCGTGGTCGAGCAATCGTTCGTCGGTCGGCCGGGTGGTCCACGATTGGCGGCGATCGACTTCGGCGACGATCTCAAATCCGGTCAGCCGGGCTTCGAACTTTCCCGACGGCGAATCGTGCCAGCGATAGTGCGTGTTGTAGTGCAACGACGTGTACGTCATCGCCGAAAGGTAGACGCCATTTTTTTGCGGCAGCGGGTTGGGCGGCGGGCAGCGGAAATCGGCAGCCGTCAGCGGCCCGTTGCGATACGGCCGCATGGCCATATCGGCCACGTTCGATTTCTTCGGGCCCTCATCGCCGATCGCGATATGACAAGTGTCGCTCGCCACGAAAACGGCAAGCAAGAACACAAGGAACAAGTTGCCGAGCAAACTTGTAGAAAAAATTCCGCCGGCAGCTTGTCGCTGCGCAGACCGCGCCTCGTGAATTGCCATCAACATCCTGCACTCTCCTCTGGATCGAATCAGCCCGATTGATCGATTATGGCTTATTCGCCGAGATCGCGACAATAGGAGCAGTTCAATCGCGGCGCAGAACGCGCGAAACCGCAAGCGAGCATCGACCCGAGTTGGCCCGGTGACAAGAAACAGGTACAAAATCGCAAGGCGGAGGTGGACCCGTTCCCGTTTTTCCTACGAAGACTACGCAAAACGGGACTGTCCCCTGCGGTTTTGAAACTGTTTCTATCGCACGCGGCATTGGAAATGAACCACGCCGCCGCCATTGGCCCGAACCGGGTCGATCAAGTCCCATTTCAACACCACCGAGCCGACTTCGTTCGGCTGGGCCGTGAATGCCGCCTTCATGCTCGATTGCTCGCTGCCGGCGACGTATTCCAAGCGGGTCGTGAGGCTATCGACGATCGTCACATTGCCGATCTTCTGGTCGCCGACATTGTCGAAACGAATCGTGAAATCGATCGTTTCGCCCGGCAAGGCATTGTTGGTGGACGCGATCTTGCACACCTGAAGCCGTGGGTGATTCGGCACATCGACGACAAACTCCGCCTCAGCGCGAGCGTCGCCCGTGACGGCCGACGCCCGCTTGCCTTCGATCTGGATTTCGAGGGCCTGGTTGCCGGTCCAGGCGACCGCATTCTGCACACGCTGTGCGAGAATCGCCTTGTCTTCCGAGGCGATGATGCCGGTGCGAATGTATGAAAAATCCTCATATGGCTTGAGCCGATCATAAACGGCGGCGAGCGTTTGCTCGTTGTGCAGGTCGATTCCCTTCTGCTTTTCCACGAGCGCGAGCACCGGCCGCACGCCCACTTCGCCGATCGGTCCGAGCGGCTGTTCGGAAGTCGAAGCAAATTCATTTTCGTTCGCCAGGCTCGGCCGCACCGGTTGGTTCACCTTGTAGAGCCCTTCGAACTCGTTTCCCTCGCGGGCCAGATCGACTTTGCGAACCGCGGCGAACCGCGGGGCATAGATGCAAACCCGATTGCTCGTTTGAAATAGGGTGCGGCCGTCGATCGTGTCGTAATGCACGAAGGTGTCTTCCGGCTGCATGCCGTCGATGTGGAAATTTGGGCGCACGCGGATCAATGCCCCGCGCTCGCCGCCATCGCAAATGTATTCGTCTTTCGGCCAGGGGCACGCAATCCCCGACGGCTTCCACGGGCCGAAGGTCGCACAGGCGGCCGGACAATTCCCCGGGCAATTCGCCGGACAATTGCCGGGGCCGGCCGCCGGACAATCCGGCGCCCCGTCCGGCCGCATGAATCGCGGCACATAGCCGGGCTGCGTATAACCGTCGCCCGGATAACCGCGGTACGCCGCTTCCGGCAGGCCCGCCGTGGTCGGGCAGGGCCCGGGTTCTTGCCCACGAATGATCGGTTCGCTTGCGGTTTGCGGCAGCGCCGGCGGCTCGGGGGCATCGGGCACCTCCGCTCGCGGTGATTGCCGCACCGCGTCCGACGGCATTTCCAGTATGGCCGACGCTTGCATCACGCCGTTGCTGTTCGCCGACGAATTGAACGAAGATGGATTGTTCGACGGCAGGGCAGGGGGGAGGGGCGCTTTCGGCTCGCTGGGTGCGGCTGCCGGCGGTTGAGCATTCGGCGCTTTCTGCGGCTGCGCTTTCGGCACCACGCTCGGCGGCGAGCTTAGCGGGGCCGCAGGCGGCGTGTTCGGCAATGGAACCGGCACCGGCTCGGCATGGCCGCTCGCCGGCGCACGGCTCGCCTGGCAACCGGCTAGCGGATGATCCGCGTCGGCGAGCAAGAGCAGGGCAGGGGAGTGGTACATGAACTGGGCGTCGGGCGATCCGGTGTCGGACGGCGTGCGGCCGCCGATCCGCAGAATCACCATCGGCCGCCCCATGCTGCTGGCCACGGTCAGCGGATCGTCTTGCGGCGGAGCGTCGAACCATGCTTGATGCGCCGGATCGGATCGAGCCGGCAGCGCATCGTGTGGATTTTCGAGATAGATCACGCGGGTAACAAAACTGCCCCGCGATGCCAGCTCGAGATCTTCCTGCGTCAACTCGATCGGCACGGGAAATCGCAGCTCTTCGCCCCGCGGTGGATACGTCCGGTCGATCACTTCGATCGTGGGAAACACTTCCATTCCCTCGTGCTGCGGAATCCGAATCACCCGCAGCCGATAAACCGCTCCGATCAGCATGCCGGCCTCGACCGGCGCCGGCATCGGCGGAGTGAATTGATCATCGACCGCCAGCGACACCGCGGCCCCAGCCGGGGCAATGATCTGAATCGGTTGAAAATAGCCCGGTATCGGCCCGCCACGTTCGAGCTGCGCCGTGCCGATGGCGCCCGGCGGCAGAATGCCGGCATACCCATGATGCACCGGCGGTTCAGCCGCAGCGACTATAGCGGCGCAGGAAAGCCAAGCCGAAATCAGCAGCAGCCGGCCCGCGATGCATTTGCGTTGAGCCATGGTCGTATTTCGCATTGCCTTGAAGAGATTTCGTTGCGTTAAACGCCGGAGCCCGCAGCGCAGGCAAGGGAGTGCCGTTTTATTTCCTTGCTTGCGCTGCGGGCTTCTGTCTTCTCGATCTTTCCTCGTGCCCGAAGAGCCCCCGGCGGGAGTGCCGGGGGCTCTGGGGAGTTGGTTGCAAACGATCGTTGCCACACGCTTGATGGTCGTCGCTGCCGGTTGCCCCGGCAGGCAACGACTGGCGATTAGCGTTGCGGCTGGCAGGTGGCGTCGTAGCCCGGCGCTTCCTGATGCCGATCGACCGCCGGCTGGTGCAGTTGCACCGGCGGAGTCGGCGTCGCTTCGATGATGATCGCTTTATGCGGTGGCTTCGGATAGCTGAGGCCAGGCACTTCGGCAACCTTGATCTCGACATTGTGCACCGGCTCGGGAATCGAGTAGTGCGTGTAGTTCGTGATCGAGTGTTCTTGCAAACCGGCAGGCACGCCGAGCGGAATGTGCGGCGGACCAGCCAAGCCGATCGGAGTGCCGCACATCGGCATTCCATACATCGGGGCCGTAACGCCCGCCACATATCCCGGCGGAAGGCTCACGGCCGGACCGCATCCGCCCGGTCCGCAGCCATAGCCGTTGCCGCCGCCATAGCCCATGCCATAGCCTCCAGGCCCGCAACCCTGGGGCCCGCAGCCGGCTGGGCCGCACCCTTCAGGACCACAGCCCGCTCCGCCATCGCCATCCATGCGATGATGGAAACTGGCTTGAAACACGCCATTCGGCGCGCCGGCCATTTCGGCCCCCGGGGCCTGCAAATCCTTGTTGCCCAAGCGGATGATCGCCATGATCGAGCCGCGTTTTTCGGCTTCGACGATCGGATCCTTGCCCGGCTCGAGCCGCGTGCTGACGAGCGTTTCGGCGCCGGCCAGCACGACATCTTGATGCTCGGCGTCGGGCAGGTAGATCACTTTGGTGACAAAGTTGCCCGAGAGCACCTGCTCGAAGTCCTCCGCCGTCAGTTCGAACGGAATGAAGTTGTGAGCTAGGAAGGCTTCGGTGCGGGGCGTGGCCAAGGCCACTTCGATCGTCGGATAAAGTTCGACGCCCGGCCGGCCCGGGAGATTGGTCAGCTTCAGCCGATAGATGGCTCCTTCCGGGAAGTTATACTTGGCCGGCTCGATGAGCGGTTCGGAATCGAACAGCCCCGGGCCGCCGACGTCCCAGTAGATTTTCATCCCATCGTTGCCGCGGAAACCGATCTGCGACGCTTCGGGAGCAGCGACTGGATACATCAGATTTGGATAATCGGGACCCAAGACACCGGGTCCCGGTCCGCCGACACCGGGGCCGGGATGCTGGAGCATCGCGGCGGGCGGCAAGACTTGCGTGGCCGGCTGAACCACCGGCCGATCATGAGCGATGCACTGCCGAGGCGAGTTCATCGGGATTGGCGTCGTGCATCCGGTCGCCAGGAAGGCGGCCGACGCCAAACAGACCATCCAATGTGGCAACAAACGTTTCATGTTTTCCCCCCTGACACGGCCGTCAAGGCCGCAACCAACCCCTTGCCAGCGGCCGCGCACAATGAGCGCCATGGCAGGGCGTAACAAAATCCAAGAACGCACAAGTTCTCCGGGCCAGCGGCTGAGAATCTCCCGCCGGACCGCAAGATGAGTTTTCACCGCAAGCCGGCCCGTTGCCGCCGCACCGTGGCGACGGCCTCGATTCGACCGACCATCCACACCGCACAAGCCAGCCGGCAATTGCTGTGGACCGGGCCAGTGGCTCGGTCCTACAATGCCCGCCCCCCCGCCGGACCCAATCCGCCCGTGGAGGCTCGCGGCAACTGGGTGGCGAAACCGGCATCGATTCACCGGCTCGCGCCGCGCAGAGCACGCCGCTGATTTGTAAACTCGGCCCGCTACAACGCGAATCTTTGGCAAATCCGGCATATCCGCGCCATGAAGGCAACTCGGCCCAGCTTCGCGTGGTTTGCGGCGGCCTGCTTTTTGGCCTGTGGCCCGATAAGCGCCCAAGCCCAGTTGCCACCCAGAGTTGTCGCCACGACAGACCCGGCCACGCTGCCAATGCCAGCGCCGGCGGCCGGTAGCCGGCTATCGCCGACAGCACAGCCCGCGGCGGCTGACGCTTCCGCCGTTCGCGCCGCACGCGAGCAAGCAGACGGGCTCGTGGCGCGAGTTCGGCAATTGATCGACGGCTACGATTCGATCCAGTGCGGTGTGCGGCATCGCATCGATCTGTTCGACACGCAGATTCGCGGCGAGGGAGTTTACTACCAGCAAGGGCACGGCCTGCGCCGGCTCATGCACTTCGAACTCCGCAGCAAAATCGGCAACCAAATCACCACGCTGTTTGAAGTGTCCGATGGAAATTTCTTCTGGACGTTCCGTGAGACGCCCGCCGGCGTTCCCTCTCTGACGCGTGTCGACCTCGGGCAAGTGTCGGAAGCGTGGAATCAAGCTCGGCGTGCGATGCCGTCGGCCCCCGCGCCCAAGCCGTCGGCATGCGGTCTGCCCAAGCTACTCGATGGAATTGCCGAGAATTTCAGCTTTGAACGTATCACTGCCGGCCGGCTTGGCGATCGGCCGGTTTGGATGCTCGAGGGGAGTTGGCGGCCCGATAAACTCGCCGCGGCAGTGCCCGATCAGTCGGCCGCGATCAAGGCGGGCCGGCCGCTCGAGCTCAAACGCCTGCCAGCGCAGTTGCCCGAGCGAATCGTGTTGGAGATCGCGCAAGACGATCTGTTTCCCTGCGAGCTTGAATATCTGCGGCGCGGCGGCGGTTCCGCAGGGCAGGGGAGGGCAGGGGAGGGGGGGGAGGCACCCGGCTACCGGCCGATCGTCGCCATGCAATGGTTCGACGTGCGAGTCAACCAGCCGATCGATCCACGAAAATTCATCTATCAGCCGGTCGGCCAACCATGGATTGACGCCACGGAGCAATGCCTAAAAACGCTGAATCTGATCACAGTGCAAAAACAATAATGACGAATGCCTAGTAACGAATGTCTAAAGAAGATGAATGACGAAGCTCGAATGACAAACCGGAACGATCACTTTGGATCTAGCATTCGTCATTCGGTTTTCGTCATCCTTTCGACACTCGGATTTCGTCATTCGTCATTTTGAGTTGGGCTGCGACACGCAGGGCGGCGATCATTCCGCTGCATTCCGCACGGCCTTGCCAGGCCAGATCGAAGGCCGTTCCATGGGCGACACTGGTGCGTACGATCGGCAATCCCAGCGTCACGTTTACCGCGCTGTGCATTCCCAACAGTTTGATGGCGATGTGCCCCTGATCGTGATACATGGCCACCACGGCGTCATAGCGGCCGTCGCGGGCGGCGGCCATTAGCGTGTCGGTCGGCAACGGTCCGACGACATCGAGCCCTTCTGCTCGAGCCCGTTCGACCGCGGGACCGATCACTGTCCGCTCTTCGTCGCCAAACAATCCCTCTTCGCCGGCATGGGGATTCAGCGCGGCCACGGCAATCCGCGGCCGATCGCCGAGGCCATGAAATCGCCTCAGCCGCCGCAGTGCCTCGTCGGCGAGATGGATTTTGCTCAGAATCGCCGCGCAATCCAACGAGGCAAACACGTCTCGCAGCGCCATGTGCAGCGTGACATGCACGACGCCGAGCCCGGCCGGACCGCGCACCGTCTCACCCGGCGGCAAATAGAGCATCATCGCGAAATCGCGAACTCCGCATAGCTCGGCCAGCAACTCGGTATGGCCCGGATAATGATGCCCTGCCTGCCAGAGAGCCGCCTTATGTAGCGGCGCGGTGACAATGCCGTCAACCCGTCCGCTGTTGGTCAGTTCGACCGCTTTGACGAGTGAGTCATACGCCGCTTGCCCGCCACGAGGGTCGATCATTGCAGGGGAAACGAATTCTGCCTCGCCATCGCCACATTCCAAACAAGGAATCCGCGCAATGCTGCTTCCATCGGCGTCCCATGCCGTCCCGCGCCGCGGCTCGCTTGCGGTTCCGCGCGTCAGACTTTCTTCCTCAACCGCTACAACCTCCGCCCGGCTCCCCACGACTTTCACTGCCCGCCGCAGCACCACAGAATTTCCAACCACCACCGCCCGGCAGACTTCGTGCATTGCGGGATCAGCCCAAGCACGGGCGATCGTCTCCGGCCCGATTCCAGCCGGATCTCCCATCGTAATCGCCAATAGCGGCCTATCGTCCATGCGGTTTTCGTTCATCAAACAGATTCTAGAACCCCCATCGCCGCCGATCAAACGGCGTTCCAAGCCAGCAGCGTCAGCCCCGCGTGGACGCCCGCCGCGCGCAACCATATATTCAACTTTACAAGCGACGGTCCCTCGTGGTCTAACCCCTCACCCTCTCCCTAACCTTTCCTCCACTTGTCTCGTATTTTCGCATCCCTGGCATCGTTTGCGCTGCTGCTGATGGCGGTGACGCTGTTGCTCGGCTTGTATGTTGGCGATTTGCATCAGCCGCATAGCATGCGGATCGACGATCTGGGGATGGTTCACCGCATGTTCGGCATTGCTTCCGCGCTAGTCGTGGTGCTGGTGAACAGCATTGCGGTCACGTATTTCATCGGCACGAGCCGCTGGTGCCGCGAAGTGGTCGAAACCTATAGCCTGGACACGCAGCTGATTCGTCGCAGCGCCGTGCTGAAGCGGCGGGCTTTTCCCTGGGCCGTTTCGGCGATGTTGGTGATTGTCGCGGTTAGTGCTCTCGGGGCGGCCGCCGATCCGGCAACCCGGCACGCTTGGACGGTCGATTGGGTCTATCCGCACTTGATTGGCGCGATGCTCGGTTTCGCCTTCATCGCCTGGGCTTTCTGGCAAGAATGGCTGCGGATCCGCGAACACCATGCCGTGATCAACGAAATCTTGCGCGAGGTGCGGCGCATCCGGCAGGAACAAGGCCTCGAAGTGTAGGCGGGGTCTGGCTCATTTTTTGGCCCCGTGGCGGCAGAAATTACGATCGACGATTACGCCGAAAAATGTGCCTGACCCACTGACTCCCTGAATCGCCGATGCGCGCTTGCATTCAACGAGTCAGCGAAGCGCGGGTCAGCGTCGATGGAACGGTCGTCGGAGAAATTGGCCCAGGCTTGGTCGTGCTGCTCGGCGTTGCCCAGCTAGACACGAGCGCCGATGCGGCTCAACTGGCCGACAAGATCGTCGGGCTGCGAATTTTCGGCGACGACGAAGGAAAGATGAATCGCTCGCTGGCGGAAGCCGGCGGCGGGATGCTCGTCGTCAGCCAGTTCACGCTCTTAGGCGATTGCCGCAAAGGGCGCCGGCCGAGTTTCGTCAATGCCGCGCCGCCGGAACTCGCCGAAGCGCTTTATCTACAATTCGTGGCCGCGGTGGCCAAACAAGGGATCACGGTTGCCACCGGCCGGTTTCGGGCGAAAATGGCCCTCGCGCTTGTGAACGACGGCCCCGTAACGCTGCTCCTCGATAGCACGAAATTATTTTGAATCCGCGAAGCCGACGAACGAGTCACATCCGGCTTGCCGTCGTCGGCACTTTGGCCATCTGAGCGGGAGGTTCGTTCGCTCGGCGATGGCGGCCCATCCATTTCGGTTCTTTGAGCACGAGAAACGAAAGCGCGATCAGGATTGAGTAGGCCGCAACATTCGGGACAAATTTCTCGCCCCACATTTTGGTCGCCGTGCCGAATGATTTCTTGATCCGCACGTGCAACAGATCCACGCTCCAAATCTCGTCGAGCAGCAAGTGCGACATGAACCCGACAAGCACGGCCGCGGCATTGAACACTCGATGGGCGATGTTTTCGTGCTCGTGTGCACAAATCAGAAAAGTCAGCTCCGCCGCGATCGCCGCCGCGGGCAGGCTGTGGAACATGCCGCGATGCACCGTGCAGTGCCGCAGCAGCCAGCCCACGCCGAAGCGGATCACTAAGTAAATCGCTCCTCCGCCGAGCACGATTGTTTCCGGCGCCCAGCCGAGTTGCTCCATCTGATTCAAGAGCATCATCGGCACGACGGCCGCCGCGAAGGCCGTGCTTTCGCGCAGCGGAACGCCGGGTCCGCTGTCCAAATCGGGTAGCATTCCGGAAACGCTGCAAAGCCCTGCCGCCAACATGCAGGTCGGCAGCGGCACGCCATAGCGCACAAATGCCGCCGCCCCGCCGGCGATGCCAAGCAACGTGCTCGTGGTGATATGGGTTCTGAATCCGGCCATGATGGCGCGGGATGGTAGCGAAACGCGATGAGCCGGCCAAGATCGAAGCGGCGCAAAAAAATACTGCGACGCGCGAAACCGCAAGCGGGCATCATCGGCCAAACGGCATTGAAGCTCGCCGGCGGTTTCGCGCATCGCCCGAACTGCTCTACAAGCCGGTTTGCCGCGTCGCTATACTCCCGCGTCGGCGCTGTGCTGCTAGCAGTTGAAGTCCTGGCCATCCGGCTAACGACCATTTATGGATTTGTACGATCTGCTGATGCTTCTGGTGCTCGGGGCCAACCTGGCCCTGGGCGTGTGGAAGGGCATGGCCTGGCAGGTCGCTTCGATTGCGTCGCTGGTGCTGAGCTATTTCATGGCCCTGCGCTATAGCGCGACGCTCGCGCCGATGCTCGGCGTTGAGGCGCCGCTCAACCGGTTCGTGGCGATGTTCGCGCTCTACTTGGCGTCGTCGCTGTTTGTCTGGCTCTGCTTCCGAGCGGTGTCCGGATTCATCGACCGGCTAAGGCTGAAAGAATTCGACCATCAGGTCGGGGCGTTTTTCGGAGCGGCGAAGGGAGTGCTGTGGTGCGTTGGCATCACGTTCTTCGCGCTCTCGCTATTGCCAGGGACACGCGACCAAGTGTTGCAGTCGCATTCGGGCCATTACATCGCCCTGCTGCTGAACCATGCCGACCGGGTCATGCCGACCGAGATTCACCAGGTGCTAGACCCCTACCTGAACCAACTCCAAACCGAACTGGCGCCCGCCGGCGCGAAGCCGAGGCATCCGGCAGCGTCAGCTACGCCGACGGACGACGCGGCGAAGCCGCAACCAAAGTAGCAGGCACACTCCGTGTGCCGTCTGCGCTGCTGGGCGGGCGGCGCACTGTTAGAGCGCGGACGGCAAACGGAGTGTGCCTACGATGCCATCCCGCGGGCCGGGCGAGGCCAACGGCGGATTCCGAGAAATGCGGTTTTCCTCGGGAAAATCGCACATCCTACCGAACATAAGAGACATTATCGGACGTTGCGGAGGGGTAGAAACGGCGGCATTTCGGGCTGCCGCTGGTTGCCTAAGCTCAAGATTCGACGCGCGGAACCGCAACCGAGGTTCAACGTCGAATTGGATTTTCGGCACGCTTGCGGTTTCGCGCGTTGGTGTGCTAATCGCGACCGACCGCTTCGCCGTTGCTCGCCCCGATCGAGGTCCCTTGCAGCACGCCGCCTTCCAGAAAGACGCCCATGCGGCGGTATTTTTCGTAGCGCGTCGCCAACAGCTTTTCGGTCGGTTGCGGCGCCAGTTCGCGGAGCGTTTTGACGAGAAACGATTTTAGCCGGGCGGCCATCCGCGGGTGATCGCGATGGGCGCCCCCAAGTGGTTCCTCGACCACGGCGTCGATCACGCCCAACTTCAGCAGATCGCGGGAAGTGAGCCGGAGTGCGGCGGCCGCCTCTTCTTTGTGATTATGGCTCTTCCAGAGAATGCCGGCGCAACCTTCGGGGCTGATGACGGAATAGTACGCGTGTTCGAGCACCGCCACGCGATCACCAACGCCGATGCCGAGCGCTCCGCCCGACCCTCCTTCGCCGATTACCACGCAAATGATCGGCGTCGGAAGTTGCGACATCTCGAACATGCTCTCGGCGATCACTTGCGACTGGCCGCGCTCCTCGGCTTCCACACCGGGATAGGCGCCCGGCGTGTCGATCAGTGCGATCACCGGCCGACCAAATTTGGCGGCCAATTGCATCTTGGCGATCGCCTTGCGATATCCTTCCGGATGAACGCAGCCGAAATGACAGATGCTGCGTTCCTTGACCGTACGGCCTTTCTGGTGCCCGACAACCATCACCTTATATTGATCGAGCTTGGCGAAGCCGGTTCGCAGGGCGCGATCGTCGCCAAACGATTTATCGCCGTGCAACTCGACGAACTCATCGAAAATCAGATCGAGATAATCGGTCGTCATCGGCCGATCGGGATGCCGCGCGACTTCGACCGTTTCCCAGGGAGAGAGATTGCCGAAGATGCGTTTGGTCGTTTCGACGAGCTCGCGACGCAGCTTTCGCAGTTCATCGCGGGCCTCGGGATTTTCGCGCGCGGCCGCCTCGGCATCGGCGATTCGCGATTCCAAATCGTAAATCGGCCGTTCGAAAGCAAGGCGATGATTGGCGGAAGGCATGTTAGGGGCGAGGGGCGAGGGGCGAGGGACCAGGGGCGAGAGACGAAAACCACGAATTGGTCAGGTCGAGTTGCTGGAGTGACGGGCAGGGGACACGAATCTCAAAACTGTTCGATTTTACTTACGCGCCCCTCGTCCCTCGTCCCGCGCCCCTTCTTCCTTCGGTTTGACGCGGAAAATGCCTTTTCCGCGCAGGTCGTTCAAAAAGGCTTCCATCGATTCGGGACGATTGTTCGGGTCTTTCGATAGCATGCGAAGGATCAGTTTGCTGAAGTCCGTCGTGACGTTCCGATTGATTCCTTCCAGCGACGGTGGCTGAGATTTCAGGTGCTTGTTCAGAAGCTCGGCTTCCGAGTTGCCGGTGAACGGCGGCTTGCCGGAGATCAGTTCATGCGCCATGCAGCCGAAGCTATAAACATCGGCCCGCGGGTCCAAGGATTCGCGGCGAATCTGCTCCGGCGACATGTAGCTCCGCGTGCCTTGAACTTTCGATTGCCGATGAAACATCCGGCCCAGAAAACCGCGCTGCCGCTCGGCGAGCGCGAAGTCGATCATTTTCACGTCGCCTTTCGGGCAAACGAGAAAATTGTTCGGCTTGATATCGCGGTGGATCCAACCTTTGCCATGCAGGTAGGCCAAGCCGGCGGCCGCCTGCTCGACGACCTTCGGCACCAGATACGCGATGCGGTCGGGTCCTTGCAAGACCAACTGCTTCAGATTTAGCGGCCCGAAATATTCCAAGGCCAGGAACGGCAGCTTGCGGGTCGTGTCGAATTCATAGGTGCGGATCACGTTGGCGTGCTCCAAGCCGTGGCCGACGGCATGCTCGTGCCGCAGCATGGCCAACTGCTGCCGGTCGTGGGCATAGTCGGGCGGAAGAACCTTGAGCGCAAATCGTTCGTTGAGAGCGTCGTTCATCGCCTCCCACACTTGGCAGGCTCGGCCGTTGCCGACGACATTCAGCAACCGATACGATCCGAGATATTGGCCCGTTTGAGTCACGCTGCCGCCGCTTTCCTAATCGTTTGCCTAGCTGTTTGGACGACAAAAAACGAGGCATAATGCGATTCTTATGCTTCGTTAATCCCCGCCTAGCTTAACTCGCCGCATGGCGGGCGACAACGGCGCCAAGCCGCATGGGGAGCGGGGGCTGCGGAGAAGTTATTTTTCGGCCGAGCCTTAGTGGCACGGAAGGCGTTCCCTACGAGCCGCAAGCGGCTTTCTGCGACATCAGCAACCGCTCGTAAAGCTGCCGAAGTTCGTCGACCATGCGGTCGTGGCGGAATTGGTCGGTGAAGAGGCGTCGCCCTTCGGCTCCCATGCTGACTCGCAAAGCTGGGTCGGCCGCGAGCCGAAGAATCGCCTCCGCCAGCGGCGCGATCGATTTCGGCGGCAGGAGCAGACCGGTCTGGCCGTCGAGAACTACTTCCCGGCCCCCGTCGATGTCGTAGCTGACCACCGGCCGGCCCACGATGAGCGCTTGCGGCAACACACGGGCCAAGCCTTCGCGCAAGCTGGTGTGAACGACGATGTCCATCGAGGCAATCAATTCCGGAATCCTTTGGGGCGGCGCCAGCCCGAGAAACAGGAAATGCTCGCCCAAGCCCAGGCGGCCAACTTCGGCCTCGAGCTGCGCGCGAAGCACGCCATCGCCCACCAAAAGAAACCTTATCTCGGGCCGTGCACCGACAATCGCCGGCGCGGCCCGCAATAAAAATTCGTGCCCCTTGAGATGAAACAACCGAGCCACCATGCCGACGACGATCTGATCGTCGCCGATTCCGAGTTCGCGGCGAACGCGCTCCCGCTGGCCATCGGCGGCCAGCAGCGGTTCGATCTCCATGCCGCTATAGATCGTCGTAAATTTCGCTCGCGGCGCGACGCCGGCGGCAACGAGCAGATCGGTCATCGCATCGCAAACGCTGACCATGGCGTGGCATCGCCGGGCGGCCCAACGTTCGCAGCGGCGATAGAATTCGCGAGTTACCTGGTTTTGATACGGATGAAACGGCGCGCCATGAACCGTGTGCACGATTGCCGGCACGCGCAGCCGCGCGGCGGCGGCCCGGCCGAGAATGCCGCCCTTGGCGCTGTGCGTGTGAACGACATCCGGCCGGAATTGCGAGAGAATTTTTTTTAACCGGCGATAGGCGATCGCATCGCGCCAAGGGTCGATGGTCCGCCGCAACTCGGGCACGACCTCGATCGGCACCCCCCCTGCCCTGCCCCGCTCGATCAAGCTCCCTTCCGGTCCGACCGCCGGCCCGGTCACCAGCAGCACGTCGTCGCCATAGCGGCGCAGCAGTCCCTCGCAGGATAGCAGCGTGTTTTCCTGCGCCCCGCCGAGGATCAACCGCGTTATAACGTGAACAATCCGCATCGAGCTTGCAATGTCTGATGCCTAATGACGAATATCTAGAGAATGACGAATTCCTAAACGACGAATGAGAGGTGCCGCCCGTTCCTCATTTGTGCTTCGTCATTCTTTGGACATTCGAGCTTCGTCATTCGTCAGTCCGCCGCCGCCGTAGTCGACCGACACCAGCACAAGGCCGCGCGACGGCGCCGGCGGCCCGGCGGCGCGGCGGTCGACGGCGGCCAGCGCTCGGGTCGGCCATGTTTCGTCGGCGGCGCCGCGGCCGATGTCGACCAGCATACCGACGATGTTGCGCACCATGTTGTACAAGAACCCGTCGGCGCAGATCTCGATGTGAATCTCGTCGCCTGGCGGATTTGGCGATGTGAGGAGTTCGGTGGTCGGCCGGGCCACGGTCAACTCGAAAATCGTGCGCACGCTATTGGATCGCTTCGAGCCGCGCGATTCGAACGTGGCAAAATTGTGCATGCCCACCAGCGGTTGCGAGGCACGGAGCATGGCCCGATCATCGAGCCGCCGATAGACCCGCCACGCATAATGCCGGCGAAACACATCCGCCCGCGGACCGTCTTGGATCACGTAGCGATAGCGCTTTCGCACGGCATGCCTCCGGGCGTGAAATCCGACCGGCGCTTCCTCGACCGCCAGAACGATGATGTCGTCGGGCAGTTCGGCATCGAGCGCCCGCTGCAGCGTCGCCGTGTCGAGGGTCGTGTCGGTGTCGAAGCTGACGACTTGGCCGAGCGCATGCACTCCGGCATCGGTTCGGCCGCTGGCATGCGCGCTGACGCGCCGGCCGGTGATCTTTTCGAGCACTTCGCTGAGCGTTTGCTGAACTGTGCGGCGATTGAGTTGCGTTTGCCAGCCGTGAAAAGCGGTGCCGTCGTAGGCCAAAGTCAACTTCAGCGTTCGCATGCACTGCGCACCAGGGTCAGGGTCTGGCTCATTTTTCGGCCTGCGGTGGCATGAACTGCGAGCGATCGTCACGCCGAAAAATGTGTCTGGCTCCCTCTCGCCGCGCCCTCGGCTTGGCACGCGACACCGTGGACCAGCAGTTCGGCGATCTGCACAGCATTCGTGGCGGCGCCTTTGCGCAAGTTGTCGCTCACGCACCAGAACGCCAAGCCGTTGGGGCTCGACAGATCTTCGCGAATTCGGCCGATAAACACTTCGTCGCGCCCGTCGCAGTTCATCGGCATCGGATACTCACGGGCATCGAGTTGATCGATCACGACGACGCCCGGCATCGCGGCGAATAGTTCGCGGGCCTCGTCGACCGTCAACTTTCGTTCCGTTTCCACCAAGATGCTTTCGCTATGGCAATTGCTCACCGGCACGCGGACGCAGGTCGGGCAGACTTGGATCGAATTGTCGCCCAAAATCTTCCGCGTCTCGAACACCATCTTCATCTCTTCCGACGTATAGCCTTCGTGCTGCGCAGAGCCGATTTGCGGAATGAGGTTGAAGGCGATGTCGTGTGCGAAGATCGAGCTCGCGCATTGTTCGCCCGATAGATGGGCTCGCGTGGCTTGCTCTAATTCTTCGGAACCGGCCAAGCCAGCGCCGCTCGTGGCCTGATACGTGCTCACCACGACGCGCCGCACCCGCGCTGCATCGTGCAGCGGCTTCAGGGCCACCACCATTTGCGTTGTCGAGCAATTCGGGCTGGCGATGATCCCATGATGCGTGAAGGCCGCCTCGGGATTCACTTCCGGAATCACGAGCGGCACCTCGGGCTTCATCCGCCAATAGCCGCTTTCATCGACCACGACACAGCCGCGCTCGACGGCCCAGGGAGCGAAATCGCGGGCGATTTCGTCGGGAGTGCTGCCGATTGCCAAATCGATTCCGGCGAAGGCGTCGGGCGTGAGAAGTTCGACAGCGTGTTGCTCGTCGGCGAACGCCACCGTTTTGCCCATGGAGCGGGCCGAGGCGAGGAACTTGATTCGCCGGTAGGGAAATTTTCTTTCTTCGAGAAGCTGAAGAATAATTCGGCCAACCGCTCCGGTGGCCCCAACAACCGCAATCGATTCAAACACCGCTGTATGCTCCTCGTGCTGTGGAGTATCTCGGGTAATCCGCGAAGAATAGTAGTATAAGCTGCGCCCCGCCGGCCCGTCCACGCGGCGTGTTGTCAGCGTGTCGCATGGCGGGAGACAACTTACTGGGCGGCGGGAATCGGTTGCAAAGCGGCGCGCGCCCCTCCCCTGCCCTGCTCCGCCGGGCGGCGGCCGAAAAGCCGGCGCACGAGCCAGGGAGAAACGAACGCCAAATTGGCGATCAGCATTGCCAAGCCGAACGTCATCATCCCCAAAAACATCGCGATGCCGAGATGAATCGGGATTGCCAAAGCGAGCATCAACGGCCGAGTCAGCCGGGGCCAAACGAGCACGCAATAGGAAAGTTCCCACCACACCGTGACGTGCGTCAGCAAACTAATCAGGATCGGCCAACCGGCCAGCCAGGTCATGTCCATCGATTGATATTCGAGATTCGCCACCGACATCCAAGTGGCCGAGCCGTTCCACCATGCCGGACCCATCAGCTTGCCGAGGGCCGCGAACAGATAGATCACGCACATGTGGATTTGGATCAGGCGGATGGAGATGTTTGCATCGGTTCGCGGATGGATGGCGGGCGGTTGGTCGCCGTTGGAGCGCGTCGCAAGCGACGCGGCTAACCTGGATCGCCGCAATAGGCGATCGAGCGAATAGGCGGCGCCGCAGGGGCCGATGGCCAGATAGAGGGCCAACATGGCGTTGATGTCGTCCAGGCCAAACAGCGCGAACGAGGCCCGATTGGCGTAGCTGATGGTGATGAAAAAGCCGAGCACGGCCATCGTTCGGCTGAACAGGCCGAGCGTGAGGAGTAGAAAAACCACCAGAGCCGCGATGTGTGCGATCCAAAGAACCGACGGCGAGTCGATGCAGTTGAAATAGCTCCACGTGTAATCGCGGCCCGGCAAGCGAGCCAAAGCCTCGTGGGATATCCAACCATGCTGCCCGAAAAACGCTTCGAGATCGAGCGACCAAATCAAGTGTGTGTAGAACAGCATCGCCCCGGCGAGAATGCGAATCAGGCCGAGCGTGGCCGGATCGGCGGGCGTAAACCAGAAACGGTTCCAGCCGTCGCGCGTCGAACGGAGCAACTCCCGGAAGTAATCGCCGACGACGCTCATGGGGAATGCTCCGTGAACGTGCCCAGGTCGGCCTCTTGGCGATACAGGGACGGATCGTTCAATTTCATTCCCGCCAAAACGGCGTCCGGCGGTGGGAACGCGTGCTCGATCAATTCCAGATGAACGCTTTTGGCGCCCGTGCGATGCAGGAGTTCATCGGCATAGGAGCGAACCATTGCGTGCAACGATGCGTTTGCCGCTTGGTAACCCCGTTCAACCGCAACGCGCTCCGGCGCCATCGGCGGCAAGTTTTTCTCGGCCATCTGATGGGCTTCGTCGATCTGATCCACCGGACCGTATAACATGTTGAGATGCTCGGCGAGCATGAAATAACGATGATAGAGCAGTCGGGGCCGCTCCTCGGCCAGATTCGGGAACACATCTTCGCGCTTCGAGCCGTCGGGCATTTCAAGCTGGTACCGCACCAGATGGCTTGCGCCCGGCTCAGGGCCGAAAAAGCGATAGCCGTGGTCCAGATCGGCCATTTCGATATAGCCTCGGAATGGCCTGGCGAGCGCTTGCCACAATTTGCTCTCACCGCCCGATTCCACGCTCAGCGGCGGCAAAACGACGGCCGTCAAATGCAGTAAGAGCAAGAGGGTGACAACGACACGCGGCCGTCGGCCCCACACGATCGGCGGCCGATCGGCTCGAGCGGGAACGAGAAGCTCAGAGACCGGTGCAGCGTGTTGCGCAGCCGAAGCGGCCGGTTGATTTCGGCCGGCCGGCGTCTTCGAACTCGCGCGATGTTGCCTAGACCTTGCCATAAGCAAATTTTATCGACCATGCCGCCGCGGTTTCTCGAAGCAACGCGAAGCGGCCGTTGCAATCGGACGCGGCGAGAGATGGATAGCTCAACGCGAAACCGCAAGCGAGCGTCATACCGCGGTTGGCATTGCGGCTCGCTTGCGGTTTCGCGCGTTGCCATCGACGAAAACGCCCTCGCGCGGCTTTCGCAGCGCGAGGGCGAAGTTTGCAAATCTAATCGATACGGCAATTACACCGATCGCCTAACGAGCGACCGACGCCACTTTCGGAGCGTCGAAGTTGAACGTCAACTCACGGCTGTCGCCGCCCGCAAGCGAAATTGTCTGTTCACGGCTCTCGCCGCCTTTGACAACGCGGACCGTGTAGTTATCCCAAGTTGAACCGGCCGCGAGCTTCGTGGTTACGAATTCGCGATCGGCGCCCGTGGCCGTCATTTCATGGCCGGCGATGAACACATGGGCATCGGCCGGAACATGCAGCAGCACGGCCGTCTTCGGAGCGGCGCCGGTCTTCGCAGTCTGCGGCACTGGCGATGCACCGTTCATGTCGAAGGCCAGGTCGGCTTGCGATCCGGCCGTGAGTTGCACCGTCTTGGTTTCGCTTTGCACTTTGCCGTCGCGAACGATTTCGGCGCGAACCTGATATTCATAACGCATGCCAGCTTCCAATCCATGCGAGACATACTGACGATGTTCGCCGGTGCTGGTGGTGGCATGGCCGTTGACGAAAACCTTGGCGTCGGCGGGAACGTCGACAACGATGTAGCCGGCATCGCCGTCGAGGGCCGATTTGCCGGCTGCCGGAGGAGCCGCGGTCGGCGGCGGAGGCGTCATCGGAGCGGTCGACGGAGTAGGCATCCCAGGGGCGCCCTCCATCGGAGCGGAATAGATTGGCGTTGAATAACTGCCGCCAGACGAGCCGCAGCAACCATAGGAGCCATACGAGCCGTAAGAACCCCAGCCGCCGCAGGATCCACACGAGCCCCACGAGCCGTACGAACCCCAGCCGCCGCAGGATCCGCATGAGCCCCATGAGCCATAGGAACCCCACGACCCGCCGCAGCAGCCCCAGCCGCCATGCGAGCCCCAGCCACCGCACGAACCACACGAACCCCAATGGAACAAGTGGGCTTGGGCCGTATTCGCTTGCAGCGCGGTCATGCCCACGGTGAGGGCCACCCCAAGCAGCAATTTCGACAACATTCGTCTTGCCATGATGTTTTTACTCCCCAATTGGTGAACTTGATGCTCGCGCTAAAAACTACCCTAGCCAAGCATACAAACGCCGGCGCGTAATTCAAGTAGTTTGGGTAATATTTCAGGGTCAAGGAAGCTAGGTCTACTAGATTGACTGTTACGACGCCACCGTGGCCATCGTGCGACCATTGCAATCCGCCGAGGTCGGGGGCGATATTGAGATGGCTGGCCCCCCGTGGCCGAAACGGCTGGACGCGCGAAACCACGAGCGAGCATCCAACCGAGTTGGCGACAGATGCTCGCTCGCGGTTTCGCGCGTCCTCCCCTGCCCTGCCGCAAAATGCCGGCCGTTTTGCGCTCAGCGCCTATTTCCGCGGGGAGGCGACTTCCGGGGCGACCCCCATACGAACGTCGTCGAGAGACAGTTCGCCAGTCGCGCCCACCAGCCCGATATTCATGATCGCCTCGCGAGCCGAACCGGGCACATGCAGCCGCTGGCTCTTACGCTGCCAGTCGAACGTGCCGCGAAACGGTTCGGGATCGAGAAACGTCGTTCCCGCGATCGCGCGGTTCGCGTCGTAAAAGACGATCATCACCTCTGCCTCCAGCCCTGGCTGCGGCGCGCGGCGAATGTCTTTCCCTTTGGCCATGCAAGATACTTCGAGTTCATGCACCTCGCGGCCATCGATGGCGAAGCCTTGCAAGGCCCGGCAGCCGCGGCCGGCAATCGCATTGGAAAACGTCACGTAATTCTTGCCTTCCGGGGCATCGGCGGCCGTCACTACCTTCATCTGCCGGATGTAGTACCAAC
Organism: Pirellulales bacterium; assembly: GCA_036267355.1. NCBI lineage: Bacteria > Pseudomonadati > Planctomycetota > Planctomycetia > Pirellulales > Pirellulales bacterium. The sequence goes on from DATAWG010000042.1 coordinate 60,351, forward strand.
CGGTCGGCTCGCCGCTGGTGCCGGTGATCTGCTCGAATCCGCCGTTGACCAGATGCGGATGCAGAGGATCGGGCTTGTCTTCGCGGACAGTCGCAGCCGTGCCCGTCATGGGAACGAAAAGCGTCGGCTTGAGAGCTTCCTTGATCAGCTTTCCACCCTGCTTTTTGTACAGGTAAAGCACTTGCTGATAGCGCTCGCCGACAGGAATGACCATCCGCCCGCCTTCTTTGAGCTGATCCACGAGCGGCTGCGGCACCTTGTCGGGCGAGCAGGTAACGATGATCTTGTCGAACGGCGCTTCGTCGGGCCAGCCGAGATAGCCGTCGCCGATCTTCGTGTGGATGTTCTTGTACTTCAGTTGCTTGAGCGTTTGAGCCGCATGTCTGCCGAGCGATTCGATGATCTCGATCGAGTACACATCTTTTACCAGCGGGCTGAGAATTGCCGCCTGATAACCGCTGCCGGTGCCGATTTCCAGTACTTTGTCGGTCGGCAGCGGATCGAGTTCTTGCGTCATGTAGGCCACGATCACCGGGGGCGAGATCGTTTGGTGTGCGCCGATTGGCAGCGACATGTCGTAATAGGCATAGGGAATCTGTTCGGTCGAAACGAACAGATGCCGCGGCGTCATGCGCATCGATTTGATCACGCGCGGGTCGCTAACCCCGGCGGCAATCACTTCCTGATCGACCATCCGATCGCGCGCTTGGGCGAGCGCTTGCGACGAGCGTCCTTGCGCGGCGACCCGGTCGGCGGGGAACGCAAACGCCGCAAACAACGAGACGACCGCCGCGAAACGAAGAAAACGAATTGGCATCGAACGCTTCCTCACGAGTAAGAACTGGAGGCCGACGAAATCGGTCTCTTCCATCATACCATTTTGGCGCAAAAAAGCCCCGCAACGGAATTCTCACGAATTCCGTTGCGGGGCGTATTTTTAATCACCCCCCTGCCCTATTTACTGCGGCACGGCGTTCGGGGCGGGCGCCGCTTGGCCGGGCTGCACTTTCAGCAACTCGATGTCGAACACCAGCGTCGAGTTGGGGCCGATATCCGGCGGAGCGCCGTGCGCGCCGTACGCCAAGTCGGAGGGGATAAAAAGTTGCCACTTGTCTCCTTCGCGCATCAGCTGCAGTGCTTCCGTCCAACCGGGAATGACGCCATTCACCGAAAACGTCGCGGGTCCGCCGTGCTTGGCTGAATTGTCGAACTCCGTGCCGTCGAGCAGCGTGCCGCGGTAATTGGTGGTGACAGTGTCGTTCGCCTTCGGCGTGGCCCCGGTGCCCTGCTTCAGCACTTTGTACTGCAAGCCGCTCGGGAGCGTTTTCACGCCTTCGCGCTTCTTATTCTCGGCTAGAAACGTCTCGCCCGCTTTCTTGCTCTTTTCGGCCAGTTCCTGTTGCCGCGATTGAATCGCCCTTTGCAATTCGACCATGGTTGCGTGCATTTCCTGATCGGTCATCAACGTCTTGCCGGCGAGCGAATCGGCGATGCCCTGAGCAACGATCGTCGTATCGACATCGAGGCCTTGCTGCTTGAAGTCACGGCCGACGTCGACGCCGATCGCGTAGCTCGATCGGTCTTTGAGGGATTTGAAGGGTGAAGCGGTTGGCGCGGCTGCGCCGCCGGCGGGAAGTGCCTCCCTGGCAGGCGGGCCGTTTTGAGCGGCCGGCTGCTGAGCATGCGCCATCGTGAACGCGGCCACGGCCAAAAGCCCGACGCCAATTCCAAGGGTCCGTCGCAAACGCATAATCTCTCCTTATGGAATCGAAGAATTCGAGTTTATTCGAGCCCCCGAAGGCCCGGTTTCGGGAATTCTACCGCACGGGCAGCGAAAGGGGCAGGGAAAATGCCAGGGTTAGGGATTAGGGTGGGGGTTAGGCGTGCGAAACCGCAAGCGAGCATCTGTCGCCAACTCGGCTGGAAGCTCGCTTGCGGTTTCGCGAGTTGGCCCCTGCCCGTGCCCCTTCTTCTCCTGACCACCCATCCTAACCCCTTACCCTATACAAGCCTTGCCCCGGCACTCCCTGCATGGCAGACTGCTCGCATGAAAACAAATCCCGTAAAACGCAAGCTTCGTGAAGGGCAGCCGACCGTCGGCACCTGGCTGTCACTGGGCGATCTTTATGCCTCGCGAGCGATGGCCCGGTTGGGCTTCGATTGGCTGACGCTCGACATGGAGCACCAGCCGATCGACTGGGCCCAAGCGGCGGCGATTTTCGCCGTCATCGCCGAGGCTGGTTGCGTGCCGCTGGTGCGATTGCCCGACGGCAGCCATACCTACATCAAGCGAGCCCTCGACGCCGGGGCTTGGGGCATCGTCGTGCCGATGGTCGACACGGTCGAACAGGCACGAACGGCCATCGCTGCCGCGAAATATCCACCGATTGGAAATCGCAGTCTCGGCGGCGGACTGCATTCGTTGAATTTTGATGCCACCAGCGGCGATTATTTCCGCGAGGCGAACGACGAGATCCTGGTCGTCTTACAAACCGAAAGTCCGCGCGGGATTGAAAACGCCGAGGCCATCTACAGCTTGCCCGGCGTCGACGCGATTTTCGTCGGCCCGGTAGATTTGCGGGCCAATCTTTGTTCGGCCGATGGAGTGCCGGCTGACGACGCGGCACTCGAGGCCGCACTGGCTCGGGTGATCGCCATCGGGAAAAAAACCGGCACGCCGACCGGAATGCACACGATGTCGACCGACGCAGCGCTGGCCCGCGCCGCCCAGGGAATGCAGTTCCTGGCGATCGGCAGCGAACTGCGGATGATGACTAGCGAAGCACAAGCCGTCATTCGCGCGCTGCGCCCGGAAAGGGCGACGCGTGATGTCGCTCGGTATTGAACGGATCGGGCTTTTTGCGAGGCGATTGGTCACGCACACTGGCCCGAAGCGTCCGCGAGGGAGCCCTGCAACGGCGGCATCGTCTCGCTACCTGGCGGGAAATTCGAATGCACGTTGGCTCGAGACGTTAGCGAGGACGCCCCCCGACGGAGCGCAACCTCGCTAACGCTTCGGGCGAGTGTCTGGAATGCCAGCGCGGTTCGCTGGCGCCCAATCACCCGACCCGCTAGCCGATCTCGTCAAGCAGGTTGTCGAGAGCGCCGCTGAGCTTGTCGGGCGTTTCGTAGGTGCCCTGGGCGATTGCGGTGCGGAGTGCGTCGACGCGGTCTTGGCGGATGGCCGGAATGTCGCTGAGCTGGCTGGCCACCTGGCCGGAGTCCGACAATTGCAGTTCGTCGGAGATATTCGACGTGGCCGTCGGTTGCGCGGGGGCCGACGTCGGGCGAAGGCTGTGCGGGGCGTTGACGGATTGCGGGCCGTGGACTTGCGTTGGGCCAAAAATCTGCATGGTGCTTCTCCTGCGGGCGGCAAGCCGGCGGTTTCCAAAACCGCCCTGACCGAATGCGAATGCACTCGGCCGGCTGGCCAACCTCTCTGGATGGACAAGGAACCGGGACTTTGCCGGTGGATAGCTCGGCGAGGAGCGGCTCTGATTCACCTGTTCCTTCAGCCCAAGCCCGACGGGGCTTGCTCAAGAAGAGAGGGCTGAATAAACCTCTTGGAATCAGCAATCTGCCGACATGCTCACGTTACCATCCGAAAAGTATACGTCACTTCCGGCGCCGCTTTCCCTGTCAAGCACTTGCGACTTCGCGCGCCAAACACTTCGCAGGGATTTCATCGGTCGCCACCGGGCTGCGATTGAGGAAATTCGAATTAGGGACTCCTTGGGCCGATGACCACGACTGTTCTGCCACCCTTCGGCGCCGCCTGTAGCGGGTGCAGCAGTTCGCATGCAATTGTCGCTAGCGGCCGGTTCTGCCGAAGAGCGCAGCGGATTATAGGCGGGCGGCGAAAATGGAACAACAGCGAACGAAAGACGGCTACCGGCTTGAGGCTGCAGGCTACCGGACGACGGGCGGTATCCATTTTGGGCGATTTCGCGCGTCCTTCGGCCTGTAGCCTGTATTCCGTAGCCTCTGGGCACACCTTGCGGAACTTAACGCTTGCACGACGGTTAGATCAGATAGCAGGCCGCCCGCCGGCCATCTGCTACACTTACAGGCGGCGAATGGCACCGATGGAGCGCTCTGCGCCGTTCACCGCCGCGCACGGGCGTCATGGTAATCCGCGGTGCCGTTCGGCCGCCTTTTTCTTCGCCGCCGGCGACCGATCTTCGGATCCGGCAAATTTTTTGAGTGGAGCGGGAGAACCGCCATGGGGCGAATCGCGAAAGCCTTGAGCCTAGTGCTGATCGGCTGCGGAATCTGGTCCGCACAGCCCCAGCGCGCTTGTGCCGCCGAGCCCCAACAATCCGCAAAAGCGACCGATCCCGGTGTGTTGTTCGATGAGCTCGATACCGGCCAAAAGGGAACGCTGTCGGCAGACCAACTTCCGCCCGACAAGCGAGGACTATTCGAGCGATTGCTCCGCTTGGCGGGGAAGCCGGCCGGCGGGCAATTGACCCGGGCCGAATTCGTCGCACAGCTCAAATCGATCACCGATCCGCCGCCGGCCGCCGCCAGTAGCTCGCCGGCCGGAAGTTCCAACTCGGAATCGAGCAAGACTTCAAAACTAGACATACCCGCATCGCCAACTCCGGCTCGAAAGCAGATCGATCCCGGAAAGTTGTTCGACCGCTTGGACAAGGACCACAAGGGCAAGCTTTCGATCGACGACGTGCCCGAGCCGCGGCAAAAGCTTCTTAAGCGGTTGCTGCGCCAAACCGGCAAGCCGGAGGATGGCTCGCTCACCAAGCAAGAATTCGTCAAAGCCGTCGATACCCTGCTCAAAAAGGGGCAAACCATCGGGGCAGGCAAGGGAGCAGGCAAGAAAGCCGCGGCGCCCGCTGCCGGCCAAAGCTTCGATGTCGACAAACTCGTGTCGCGCTTGATGCAGCGCAGCACTCGCGCTGATGGGAAATTGACCAAGAGCGATTTGCCCGACCGGATGCAAACCCGGTTCGAAAAGATCGACGAGAACCACGACGGCCTCGTCGATGAAAACGAGCTGCGTGCATGGCTGACCAAGGTAAAACGACAATTGATGGCCGCGAAGGCGCTTGGCGTCGGCTCAACTGCCGGCACAAGTGATTCCCTTGCGACCAAGAGTAGTGAGAAATAGCGACGAGAAATAGTGGGCAGTTGGGCGTGGGCGACAACGATGGCTGCCGCGCGAGCAATAATTGATCGTCGGTCGTCCGAATTTTTCAGTAGGCCTGCGTGGGCCGATGAAGCCGTTTGACCGCTTCTTCGCCGCACAGCATCGCGGCATCTAGCGACCGAATCTTGCGCACGTCCCTGCCGGCTTGGCATGGGGAAGAAAATGCCCGCGCGGTAGAAGTCGCCATAAATCGGCCGAATTTGCGGGTATTTTCTATTTTTTTGAAGTCGGCTCGCTTTTTGCTGCCTAATTGCATCATCGAAAGGCGACTGTCGGGAAAAAGAATGAGTTGGACATTCAAGAGTAGGAGTACAAGCGAGGATGCCGAGTCGAAAGCTTGGCTTCCGTAGCGAACCTGATAGTCGAGTGGTTTGTCCTGAATTTCATAACTCGTGGAGCTTGCAAACACCCAGCAGACGGACGGCAACGGGAGAAAGAAGCAGCGTGCTATGAGCCTCGAATCTTCGCAATCTGACTTAGGCGGATCCGATTCCTTCGGTAACACAGATCCCTCGGGATATGTGGCAGGAGAGACTGTGGCGTTTGAGTCGCTCTTCGAAACATCGACCTTCGATTGCTTCGATCGCGAAATGGACGAACGGGTCGAACAATTGGTCGGTCGCTGGCTTCATCTCGCGGCCCCCAATGCCGGCCGCGGCCGGCGAATGTTTGCCGGCGTTGGGAAACCGCCCAAGAAAAAGGCTTCTTGAGCATCCGACTTTGCGCGGCGGGCCGATTGTCCTACTTGAGCAGGAATTCGCCAATATCTTGATCCTGCACACGTCGCCCCCCAAGGCGGATGCAAATTTCAACCTCGTCACCGGCGCCAAAGGTGGCCATCACTTTAACAATTTCCGGTATGTCCGCGCCTCCTTCGTTAATAAAGAGGGGAGCGTCGGCGTCGAAGGCCATTAGCGCGGGCAGATCGCCATATTTTGCCGCGCCGGGCCAAAATTCTGGATCATCGATCGACTTGATTTTCGCGAATCGAAATCCAGCCGTATCGATTGCCACGCGATCAACCGATTTGCCCGCTTGAACCTTTGCTGCCGCGATCCAAGGGGCGCCCCCATTGACGCCTACAAGGTCGATCCGTCGCGGTGCGTTGCCTCGTTCGATTGCCGGTCCTCCCGGCAATGCTCCCCCAACCGCACTGATCGCGGAAAGAACGTCCCGGACGCGATCGGCAAAAACGGTCGGATTATAACCGTAGGTGAAGCAGGCCGCGTCGCGCGAATTTTTGGGATCGTCGACGCGCCGCGCTTTTCCGAGCCGCGTCGCGCCGGCGGGCAGAAATTCGCCTTGGTAGATCAGATCGACGCCAAGCACGAACGCTCCGCCATCGACTAGCTGTTTCACGCCTGGCTTCAGTTTGCCATCCGGGGCGAAAAGTCCCGCCTTGCCCGCGCCATCGACCCAAATCGCCACACGATTGCCGACCGGGGCGCCGGGCGCGAGCAGCAGCGCCGGCAGCTCTTCGTGCTCTGAAGCGTTACGAATCAATCCCGCGATTTCCTTATAGCCATCGTGCTGGACGGTGCGAACCGTGTCGAACTTCACCGCTCCGGCCAGCGGCAATTCTCGGCCAATCATCGCGTCGAATGCCCCGCCGACCACGCGCCGCCATTCGGCGGCCTGCTTCTTTGCCGCTTCATCCGTTCCGTGCGGCACTAGGGCCGCCATCTGCTTCACTGAATCGTCGGTCATCCATTGTAACAGGGCACGTTCGTGCGCCGGACCGCCGGGTGGACGTGGATGCTCCTTATCCCACACCGACATTTCGGCCACCGTCAGCGGCTTGAAATCCTCTTCGATCACCGGTTCTTCCATGCCGAGCTTGAAATACTTGTTGAGCCACTGATACATCACCTCGCGGCTGACGTAGTTGTAATTGTGCGGAAACTGCAAAAGCGCCTTAGCGGTGAAATCTTTGTCTTTGTCTTTGCCGTATAGGCCATACAGTTTTTTTAGCTCCGGGTAACCCTTGGTCATGATCTCGTGCGTCCAATCATCGGCGGCAAGGCAGCAAAGTGGCCGCGGGGCGATCAGGCCGGCAAGCTCGATATTGCCGGTGCCGACGCGCAGGTAGCAGCAATTCTCGCATGTGCAGCCCCCTTGCATGGCGGTCGAAACCATCACGGCCGGCACCGCCACCTTCACGCGCGGATCGACGGCCGCCAAAAGAAAGGTTTGCGTGCCGCCGCCGCTCGCGCCGGTGACCGCGATTCGCCCAGGATCAACGTCGGGCTGACTAAGCAGAAAATCGAGCGAGCGGACCGAATTCCAGGTCTGGATCCCCATCACGCTTTGCAGGTGCAATTCCGCTTGCACACTGAATAGACCCCAATGCTCGGGAGTGTCCATTTCGGGGCGGCGCTTGGTGAGGTGATGGGCCACGTCGATCGAAATCTGCCCACTGTCGGAATAGCCCTCCATGTCGTAGTGGAACACGATGCACCCCATGCCGGCCAACTCGGCACATCGAGCCTGCAGCGGATAGCGCCCGCCGTCTTCGAACCGTTCGGCCCCTTCGACAACTTGCTTGCGAATTTCGCGCACGCTGGCCTCGCTGAATCGACCGCCGGTCCAATGGCCGTAGGGGCATAGCACGCCCGGCAACTTGCCCGATCGGCCGGTCGGTCGATAAAGATTTCCGCTGACGAAATGGCCGGGAAAGCTTTCGAAATAAACCTTGTCGACCGAGTAGCCCGGACGTTCGACGCGGCCATGCACGACGGCGTTCAGCGGGGTTTTGGTCGGCATCGGCCACAAGCCCGTCGCGACGAGCAACTGCCGGCGAACGCGCTCGGCCCGCCGCTGCCATTCTTCGAGCGACGCGGGGGGCGTAAATGGAAAATAGCTGTTGAAGTTCTTGAGCGGGCCAAGCCGAGCATCGTCGGGCAGTTTGCCTTCGGGCAGAACTCGATGGGACGACGGCTTGGCCGGTTTGACTACGTCATCGGCCGCGCGGCTGGGTCGGACCATGGCCAACGTTCCAATGGCAATCGCGAGCAACGTCATTTGGTGGAATGAACGGCGGCAGAACGAATTGAGCATGACAGCATCCCCGTCAGACAGGATCATACGACTGTTCGTTCGATGATAACCGCTGTTTCGGGGGCGTGCCACGATGCGCGGCTTGGTTTCCGCACTTAACCGAATCTGCCGGCAGGGCTATGATAATGGCAAGAAGCCATTGGCGGCCGTGCCCCGAAGCCCAGGGAAGGCCGGGAGAGCGTCTTCCATTGGTAATCGCTTTCCAGGCCTTCCCTGGGCTTGTGAGCGCATTTTGTAGCGAGCTTGTGCGCCGCCACGTCAATTGCACAAAGGATTGCAACACATGTCTTGGTTCCTTTCGAAGTCGCGAGGCAGATTTTCCGTTGCCGTTGTTTGCAGTTTGGCGGCGATCGTGTTGCTCGCTGCAAGCGCTCGCGCCGATGAGCCGTTTCGGTACGCGGCCGGCAAGCAAGGCTCGGGGCAACTGAAATTGATCGAAGGCTTGCCGGTGATCGTCGCCACCGGAACGCCCGACGAGATGGGTCAGCAAATCGGCGCGCTCTCGGCCCCTGCCCTGCAGTCGCTCTTCGCCCACCAAAAGCAACTTGCCAACGGCTTCGGCATCTCGCAGGCCAAGCCGATCTGGTCGGCGGCAGGCTCGATCATGCTTCCGCGATTTCCGGCCAACGAGCGGCAGGAGCTCGACGCGATGGCCAAGGCCTCGGGCATGGATTCCGACCTGCTCGTGTTTGCAAACGTGATGTACGATTGGTCGCGGCTCGGCGGCTGCTCGGCACAGATGGTCGAGCCGGCTCGCTCCGCCACCGGCGGCATGCTCTTCGGCCGCGACTTCGACTTCCCGACGTTTGGCTTTCTCGACCAATATAGTCTCGTGGTCGTGTATCGAGCGCGAGGCAAACATGCCTTTGCGTCGGTGACATTCCCCGGCTTGGTCGGGGTCGTGTCGGGAATCAACGACGCCGGGCTATGTCTCGCCGAACTCGAGGTGCATAGGTCGAAGGACGATGCCCCGGGCTTTGATCCATCCGGCGTGCCGGTGGAAATGTGCTTTCGCCGCATGCTCGAAGAATGCGGTTCGCTCGATGAAGCGGAAAAGCTGCTGCGATCGCTCAAGCCCTCGACGATGTGCAACCTCGCGATTTGCGATCGAAAGACGGCCGCGGTGTTGGAGATTACGCCGCGGCACGTGGTGCGCCGCGGAGCGGTCGACAACGTTTGCTCATGCACCAATCACTTCCGCAGCGCCGAATTGGGCATGTCGAAGTTTTGCTGGCGCTACGATCGGCTCGACCAGGGAATTCGCGCCAAGTCGAAGCTCGGGCTCGCCGACATGACGAAACAGATGGACGCAGTGAATCAGGGACATCTGACGATTCAAACGATGATCTTCGCGCCGGAAGAAAAGGGCCTTTATCTCTCGTTCGGCCCTGCCCCGTCGTCGGCCCAACGGCTGAAACGGCTCGATCTGGCGGCGCTGTTCGGCGATACGAGCGTGAAATAATCCTCGAGCCTGGCAAGACGCGCGACACCGCAAGCGAGCCGCAACGCGAATCGGGTGCGAAGCTCGCTTGCGGTTTCGCGCGTGGCCGTCTATCCCCTCGCCGTCCCCAGCTACGTCGCGAATTCGGGACGGCGGCGTTCCAACTGCGATTGCAACCGTTGCACGATCGAGCTGTGCATCTGGCTCACGCGGCTTTCGGAAAGATCGAGCGTCGCGCCGATCTCTTTCATCGTCAGTTCTTCGTAGTAGTAGAGAATGATGATCAGCCGTTCGTTGCGGTTCAGCCCTTTGGTGACCAGCCGCATGAGATCGTGTTTTTGGATGCGGCGTGTCGGGTCTTCGCCTTTCTTATCTTCGAGGATGTCGATCTCGCGAACATCCTTATAGCTGTCGGTCTCGTACCACTTTTTGTTCAGGCTGATCAAGTTCACGGCGTTGGCGTCGAGCATCATTTTTTCCAGCTCGGCGACGGAAATCTGCATGTGCTCGGCAAGTTCGATTTCGGTCGGCGAACGGCCCAGCTTGGCTTCGATCGTTTTGACGCTTTCGTTGAGCTTGCTGGCCTTGGATCGCACGAGCCGGGGAACCCAGTCCATGGTGCGCAATTCGTCGAGCATGGCGCCGCGGATTCGCGGAACGCAATACGTTTCAAATTTCACGCCTCGCGAGAGATCGAAGGCGTCGATCGCATCCATCAGGCCGAAGACGCCGGCCGAGACAAGATCATCTAGCTCGACTCCTTCCGGAAGCCGGGCCCAAATGCGTTCGCCGTTGTATTTCACCAGCGGCAGGTATTGCTCGACCAATCGGTTCCGAAGCTCTTGCGTCGGTTCTTTCTTGTAGGCAAGCCAGAGTTGTTGAACGTCTTCCGGTGCAAGCGTCGTGGCCATGCGATCCTCCATGATGGTCTCGGTGCATCCGTCGGTCGCGAGCGAATGGCTCGACGGGGCGTCGGATGTGCCGCGGTTGCCGACTGGCCGCCCTCATGGCGGCTGGCACAATGCGGCATTTCTGTCTCTCGATCTAACTCACTGCGATCAACTTGCGGCGCTTCACTTATGGCGATTTACTTGCGGCAATTTTTCAACGTTCCAGACCGCCCAATCTTTTTCTCAAACGAACCGTCTTGCGTTATTTCTTCGCTACGGCGGATGCCGGTGTGTTCGGTTTTGCGGGGGCGGCCGCGGCCTTCGCCGGCGGTGGATTCGGTTTTGCCGGCTGCGGATTTGGTTTGGCGGCTGGGGCTACGGGATTTGGTTTGGCGATATTAGGCGCCGCTACAGTGGCAGATGTTGTTGTCGCGGCAAGTTTTGCGGCCCCGGCGGCGGGTTTGGCGGCGGGTTTGGCGGCGGGTTTGGCGGCGGCGATTTCCGCTGCCAACCGCGATCGAACCGAGTCGTCCACGATCCAACCGGCAAGTTCTCCAAGGACGAATCCGATTGCAGCAAATGCGAAAAGTGCGACGACCGCCGCCGTAACCGCCGAGTCGGTTCCCGCCCCGCTCATCACGCCGCGGAGGATTTCCGTGAAGAACGCCAGCGGCCCGAGAATTCCGGCGTAGCTGCGCCCCATGCGGTGGCTCTCGCGACGTCAATCTTTTTGCAACCGTCAGAACTTAACGGCCTGTTGCGCGCCGCTGGTCCGTCTTGTTATCGGCTTTCGTGGTTAGCGAATTGAGCCGATCGGTTGTGTTTGTTTGAGTTTTTGGCTCCTTTCTCTTATTGGTCGGCCACAAGCCAGTGTGGCAGCCAGCTTCCTAGTCCACGACAAATTCCCTTACCGCGTGTCGTGTTGCCGCATTCCGAGCCGCCAGCAATCGCTCGGCGATGCGCTCGATAGCTTTGGCAGCCGGCGCGGATGCATGGCCGTAAGCCAACGGCTTGCCTTCCGTAGCGGCAAGTGCGACGGCCGCATCCCATGGGACGCTGCCGGCATGCGTCAACGTCATTCCCAGAAATCGCCGCGCGGCAGCTTCAAGCCGGACATGCACTGCCGCCGACTCGGCCTCGCTGTGCGATTGATTTACCGCGGTCTGAACCGCCGCTCGCGGCAATTCACCGAGGAACAATTTGATTGCCGCGTAGGTGTCCATGATTGCCGCGGCCTCGCCCGTGGTAACAAGGAGCACTTCGTCGGCCATCTGCCAAAACCGCCGCACGACATGATTCAATCCACTACCGGCGTCGAGAATCACCCAGTCGGCATGGCGGCCAAGCTGATCCAATTGTCGCCGCAAACGCTGTTGGCCCGACGGCGAACAATCGGGTACGGTCGAGGGGGACCAGATTCCAGGAACCACTTGAATCCCGCCCGGTCCGGTCTGCAAAATTTCGTGCATCGTGCGCCGGCCGGATAACACATCACCGATCGACTCGGACGATTCCAATCCGCAAAGCAACGTGGCATCGGCGCCGCTCAAATCGGCGTCGACGAGGATCGTGCGGCAGCCCGCTGCGGCCAGCGAAATGGCAAGATTCACAGCCACGGTCGTCGCGCCCACCCCCCCCTTCCCCGCCGAGACAACGATCTTTCGAAATCCTGCCGAAGTTCTGCCGTTCGCATGCCACTGGTGCTCCTCCGTGTGCCACTGGCTCTGCCAGTGTGCGTCGCCGATTGACGATGTGGGCGCACGAGCCGCGGATCGATCATCAATCGGCTCGGAGTGTTCGGCGAGCCGTTGGCGAACCAATTGCCGCAATTCGTCTGCTTGATCTCGCATGACATCATTCCTCGTCACATGCTCTGCCCAAGACCGCACACCAGGGCCCTGTCGCGTTTTTATTGATGATAAAGCGAAGACGGCTGGTGACCGGCAGCTAAAGCCTTGCCGCTCACACCGATGTATCCGTGAGCGGCGTGGCGCTTGCCGCCGGTGATCGTTGGCGTGCAAGCATTCACTGAAGTCCTAAAATCAGGCGGGCCAAGTGACGCTTGTCCGCCGGCCGGATGTCGTCTGGCACGTTTTGCCCGTCGGTGACGTAGCTCAGCGGCAACCGGCTGGAGCGCACCAGCGGCAGCACATGTCCGAGATTGGCCACCTCGTCGAGCTTCGTAAGCATCAGTCCCGTGGCGCCGACGGCGGCGAATTGTTCGGCCGTGCGCGCCAGTGTCGTCGCTCCGGCAACGCTGCTGAGCACTAAATGCACCTCGTCGGCCTCGGCCTCGGCCAGCATCGCTTTCAACTCTTGAATCTTGAGATCGTCGCGCGGGCTGCGGCCGGCCGTGTCCATCAGAATCAGGTCGAGTTGACTCATGCCTGCGACGGCTTCGCGCATTTCGCGCGGCGTCGAGACGACGGCCATCGGCAAATCGATGATGTCGGCGTAGGTGCGCAATTGCTCGACGGCGGCGATTCGGTAGGTGTCAACTGTGATCAGGCCGACTTTGCGTTTTTCGCGCAATCGAAACGTCGCCGCGAGCTTCGCGATCGTTGTCGTTTTGCCGACTCCGGTAGGGCCGACCAGCGCCACAAGCCGCCGCTTGCCCGGCTGCACATCGAGCGGACCGGAAACGTCCAATTCGTCTTCGACCATCCGCGCCAAGCGTTCTTTGACCACCGCCGCGTCGGCCAATTCGCTGCTCGGTGCGCCGGCTTGCACTCGGCCGACCAATTCGCGGGCCAAATCTTCTCCGAGCCCTGCCTCGATCAGATCCGTGAACACCGTGAACAGCGAACCCGGCAGCTCGCTCGGAGCCAACCGTTGCGAGCGCCGGCAGAGATCTTCGACCATCGAATGCAAATCGGTGAGCCGGCCCTTTAATTCATCGCGGAACGCATTACGAGATTGCGGCTCTTCGGGCGCCGGCGGCAAAGCGAGTTCCGGCGTAGCACTCAAATCCAGTCCCGTGGCTTGCGAAAGGTCGAGCCCGCCACGAGCGCGGCGAGGCAGCCGGCTGGGCACGTTGACGCTCGCCGAGGCCGTCACTTCCACGCGACGCATGGCGGGCATCAGGCGAAACAATCCGCTGGAGCGCACATCCCGCGTTTGCAGAACCGATGCTTCGGGGCCCAGTTCGCGGCGCACCATGTCCAATGCTTCTTGCATCGAACGGGCGCGATAGGTTCGAACATCCATGTTGCTAGGGTGAGGGGTTAGGGTGAGGGATTGGTGACGCGCGAAATCGCAAGTGGATGGTCGGCGCCCGTTTGAACCTGTAGCTCGCTTACGGTTTCGCGCGTTTACCTCTTTACTTCGAATCTACCACCAGGCCGACCGATTCGATTTGCGTGTCGCGGGTGATTTCGTTGAAGCTGAGCACCACCAGGCGCGGCAGGGCCGCCGAGGTGAGTTGCTTCAGGCCGGGTCGAATCTGCGGGCTCACCAGCACGATCGGCTGGTGGTTGCCCCGAATCAACTTGTCGATCTCTGCGGAAATCAGCCGGCATGTGACTTCGATCGCCTGCGGCGACATGCGAACAAACAACCCGCGCTCGCTGTGTTCGATGCCCGCCTTGATGCGGTCTTCCAATGCCGGATCCAGCGAAACGACATGCAGCCGATTCTGCTTGTCGCGGTAGCGGGTGCAAATCGTGCGGGCCAGGCGGTGGCGTACATATTCCGTGAGCAGGATCGGATCTTTCGTCCGCGGGGCGTAGTCGCCGAGCGTTTCCAAGATCGCCGCCAACTGACGGATCGGCACCTGCTCGCGAAGCAGGCCTTGCAGCACACGCTGCACCTCGGCCAGCTTCATCTGGCCGGGGATTAATTCATCGACCGTGGTCGGCTGGTTGCGCTTCAATTCGTCGATGAGATGTTTGGTGGCGTCGCGGTTGAGTAGTTCGTCGGCATGGCGGCGGACGGTTTCGGTGAGATGCGTTGCCAGCACACTGGCTGGTTCGACCACCGTGTAGCCGAACATCTCGGCTTGATCGCGTTGGGCCGGATCGATCCACACGGCCGGCGTGTTGAACGCCGGTTCGCGAGTGTCGATGCCGCGGACTTTGCCGCGAGCCAGGCCCGAATCCATCGCCATTAGTTTTGCCGGTTCGACATTTGCCGCCACCACCGGCATGTCGGCGATTTTGATGCGGTATTGACTGGTTTCGAGGCGCAAATTGTCGCGGATGCGAACCTTGGGCATGAGGATGCCCATCTCCGAGGCGATGTTCTGCCGCACACGTTGAATCCGTTCGAGCAGGTCGCCGCCTCGTTTCGGATCGGCCAATCGGATCAGGCCGACGCCGAGTTCGATTTCCATCGGGTCGGTGGTGAGATAATCTTCGATCCGCTCTTCCGCGGGTTTCTTGGCGGCCTTGGCTTTCGTGGCGGCGGCGGCCGTCTCTTCTTTCTTCTGCCGGGCCATGATCGTCGCCATTCCCAAGCAGGCGCCACCGATCAACAGCAGCGGAATGGCCGGCAGATTGGTGAAAATCAGCACGCCCAGAAACGCCCCGGTGACGGCCAGCGCTTGCGGCCGGGAAAACAATTGCCGCATGAATTCGACCGGCAAATTGGATTCGTAACTGCTACGCGTCACCAGCAAGCCGGCGGCCAGCGAGATCAAAAACGCCGGAACTTGGCTCACCAGACCGTCGCCAATCGTCAGCTTCGTGAAGACCGACGCTGCTTTACCGGGCGACATTCCCAACTCGACCATGCCGATCACCAATCCGCCGACGATGTTGATCAGCGTGATGAGAATACCGGCGATGGCGTCGCCGCGGACGAACTTGCTGGCACCATCCATTGCTCCGAAAAAGTCGGCCTGCCGAGTGATTTCCTGGCGGCGACGCTGGGCTTCATGCTCATCGATCACGCCGGCATTCAGATCGGCGTCGATCGCCATTTGCCGGCCCGGCATGCCATCCAAGGCGAATCGCGCGGCCACTTCGCTGATCCGCGTGGCGCCTTTGGTGATCACCAAAAATTGAATGATGATCACGATGACGAAGATCACGACGCCGACGACCAGTTCGTTGCCGGCCACGAACTCGCCGAACGCCAGCACGACGTGACCGGCCGCCAGCAGGCCATCCACGCCAGCGCGGGTGAGCACGAGCCGAGTGGTCGCGACGTTGAGCACAAGCCGGGCCAGCGTCGTGGCCAGCAACAGCGAGGGGAAAATGCTGAATTCCAGCGGTGTGCGGATATAAATCGTCGTCAACAGCACGATCACGGCCAACGTGATATTGGCGGCTAGCATCACGTCCAGCAGCGCAGCCGGCATCGGCACCATGATCACCAGCACACTGGCAATGATCCCCACGGGGAAGATCAAGCTCGTGAGTTGGCCGATCGATGCAGACGCGCTGGGGCGAACTGCGGCAGTGGCTGCCATCGCAACTCCGGAAATCGTGAGACGAGCGAACCGCGACGAGCGAAAACGATGAATCAAGCAACGGCCGAACGGCCTTGGAAGAGGGGCAGAAGTTAATCGAAAGGCGAGGGAGTGTCCAGGGCGGTTTCGCACGCTCCCACACGGCCGAATTGCTGGATGCTACTATGGATTTGAGTTGCCTCGGGATTTCTTCGATTGCCTTGCTGCCCCCGACCCGATTATAAGTTGGTGCTTCCATCGTTGCCCGTCTGGTGATCGTGGCCCCATGAACAGTGCATCAGGAAATTCGTTGCCGGCAGTCTCGGCAAACCCGGGGGCGAGCCCCTCGCGCGCGTCGAAGGCCATGGCCCGGATGCTGCAAACGCTGGCGCCCCGATTCTGGCACGGCATGACGTTCGGCACCTGGATGAAGTTCCTTCTGCGCCACCGCTTTGCTGTCAGTCCGACGGCGCTGCACATCGTCGCCGGCGTAACTCCGATTTCCCTCGGCAATTCGCTGGCTGCCGTCGCCCAGCAAGCCATTTACGGTCGTCGGATCGCCTCGACGACGATCCAGCCCCCGATTTTCATCGTCGGCCATTGGCGCACCGGTACGACGTTGCTGCACGAATTGATGGTGCAAGACGATCGCTTCACGTATCCCACTACCTATGAATGCATCGCTCCGCGGCAATCGCTGACGACTGCCTGGTTTGTCACCCGGTTTTTCAATTTTCTCCTTCCGTCGCGCCGCCCGATGGACAACATGGCGACCGGTTGGAATCATCCGCAGGAAGACGAATTCGCGCTCTGCAATCTGGGCGTCGGTTCGCCGTATGAGCGGATGGCGTTTCCGAATGACATGTCGTCCGATCGATTTCTCGACTTGGCAGGCGTTTCGCCTGAAGAAGTTGCGCTCTGGAAGGCCGCGCTCGAGCGGTTTTTGCAAACAATCACGGTACGCAGCAACAAGCCGATCGTGCTGAAATCGCCGCCGCATACGGCTCGCGTCGGCTTGCTGAGCGAGATGTTTCCCAGTGCGAGGTTCGTCCACATCGTGCGCGATCCGTATGCGGTGTTCAGTTCGACGATGAAGCTCTGGCCGTCGCTCACCGATCTGCAAGCCTTGCAAAGCCCGCGGTACGACGACTTGCGGGAATATGTTTACGGCAGTTTTGAGCGGATGTACCGCGCCTTTTCCGAACAGAAGAATCGCATCCGGCCGGAGAACTTTTGCGAGCTGCGATACGAAGATCTGGTTCGCGATCCAGTGGCGCAAATGCAGAGTATTTACGAGCATTTGGGGCTCGGCGACTTCGATCGCGCTCGGCCGAAAATCGAAGCACATATGCAATCGCAAAAGGACTACAAGCCAAACCGCCACCAAATTCCCGCAGAGCGTCGGGCCGAGATTTCTCGCCGCTGGGGCCCTTTCATGCGGCAATACGGCTACGATTGCGAGCCGCCCGCGGCGCCACCGGTGTTGGATGCTAGCCCGAAGCGCTAGCGAGGGGGGTGCCGCCAGACGGTCCCTCGCTTGCGCATCGGGCTAACATCGGCCGTGCCGACCGTCACCCGGGTTTCGGAAGTGGTTTGCCTTTGAGCTGATAGACATACGCCAGCACCTCGGCCACCGCGGCGTACATGGTATCGGGAATCGGTCGATTGAGATCCACATCTTTGTAGATCGCCTGCGCCAGCGGCTTGCGTTCGACGATCGGCACTCCGCTTTCCAAGGCCAGCTTGCGAATGCGCGCCGCCAGCAATCCCGCTCCCTTGGCCACCAAGATCGGGGCGTTCATCGTCGCCGAATCGTATTGGATCGCGACGGCCAGCTCGGTCGGGTTCGTGATGACCACGTCGGCTTTGGGAACCGTCTTGTTCAGTCGATTAAGCACCAATTGCCGCTGCACGGCACGTCGGCGGGAAATAATCTGTGGATCGCCTTGCAGGTTGCGCATTTCCTCGCGCACTTCGTCGCGCGTCATCCGCAGGTCTTGCTCAAATTTGAGCCGTTGGTAGAGATAGTCCAGCAGGGCAAGAATCACCAGCGCCGCAGCGATCTTGATCGCCGTCCACATGACGATGCTGATCAATAACTTGGCAATCTGCGGAACGTCCAGGGCTGCGGCGGCGAAGATTTCTTTCTGCCTCCCGTATAACACCCAAAACGCGACGGCCGTCACGATCGCAATCTTGACGATCCCCATCCCGAGCCGCACGAGGCTGGAAAGCGAAAACAACCGTTGCAAGCCCTGCAAAGGATCGAGCCGCATCAAGTCGGGCGCCGCTTGGTTCGGCGCCAGCACGAATCCGATCTGCACCAGATGTGCCGCGACCGCTGCCAGCCAAACCACCGCGAAGAGTGGAATTATTGCGGTGCCCAAGCTGGCCATGATATCGCGCGCTTGGTGACAGAAAACGCTCGCGTCGGTGGATAGCCACGCTCCGGCGCCGAGTTGTTGCTGCGTCAAATTCGCCATGAATTCGGCCAAGCGCGAGCCCATCATCATCAGGGTCGAGAGGCCGATGAGCAGGATAATCGCGGCGGCCAAATCCTGGCTTTGCGCAACGCGACCTTCCTCACGGGCCTGCTGCCTGCGATGCGGAGTCGCGTCCTGTGTCTTTTCGCCGCTTTGTTCCACAGCAGTTTAGGGGCGAGGGGCGAGGGGCGAGGGGCGAGTACGAAGCAGTTGGCTGACTTCGTCATTCGACGTACGGCATCGCTTTTCAGTGGCGGCTGATCGCTTCGAGCAGCGATTGCAGGGCGGGCTGAAAATAGTCGGAAACGAGAATCGCGACCGCGCCAATCGAAACCGACAAGGTGCTCAGCACCACCAGGCAATTGATGCCGAAGCCGAGCACCAGGATGTTCAATTGCGGCAGCGTGCGGCCGATCAGGCCGAGCACCAGCGTCGCCAAGAGCAGCGCAATCATTGCCGGCGCCGCGGCACGCACGGCGAGAAAGAAACTGCCGCTCAACAAATTGAGCGCCGCTTGGGCCATCGAAGCGCTGCCGCCCCCCTGCCCTATCGGCATCGTGGTGAACGAGTGCAACAAACCGTCGATCAACGCACGATGTCCGCCGATCACGACGAACACGGCCGTCGCCGTCATGTTCAGCATGCCCGAAAATAGCGGCACTTGGTCGTCGCTCCCCGGTGCGAGAACTTCGGCCAGCGCCATTCCACTCATCTGTGCGATCACCTGCCCTGCCACTTGCATTCCCGACAGCAGAATCACAATCCCCAGCCCGAGAATCATGCCGATCAGCACCTCCCCGGCCATGAGGATTACATAATCGACAACGCCGCCCGGCGCCGGAATCCGGACGCCCCATTGCGTGGGCGTCAGCACGAGCGTCATGGCGACCGCCAGCAAGCCGCGCACTTGGATCGGCACTTCGGTGCCGGTAAACACCGGCACCGTCATTATCAGACCGCCGATCCGCGCCAACACGAACGTGAACAGCAGCACCCAAGTTATCGAGATGGATTCGAGCCAAGGCATCGTGAGATCGCCAACCAGTTCCACGGCAACAGTTCCAGGACGCGATGCCCACGGTTCTGCCTGGGCATATGTAGCCGCAAAACATGCCCACGCCAGACCGCGAGCATGGCAGCGATGCTCGAACCGCTCACAAATTGTTTGGGATATTGGCGATCAAATCGTGCGAATACTGCACCATCTGGTTGATCAGCCACGGCAATGTCAGGCTGAGCACCAACACCATTACCAACAGCTTGGGCACGAACGACACGGCCTGCTCTTGAATCTGAGTGACAGCTTGCGCGAGCCCGATCAAAATCCCGACGATCATGCCCGCCACCAACACCGGCGCGCAAATCCAGAGCGTGGTCAGGATCGCCTGCCGCGTGAGTTCGATGACGAAATCAACCGCTTCGGGTGAATGCATGGTTCGATGCCGAATGACGAAATCCGAATGACGAAACTTGTGGACGCGCGAAACCACAAGCGAGATTCAATCCCGATTGAGATGGCCGCTCGCTTGCGGTTTCGCGCGTTTGCCCTCGCTCATCGCAGCTACGTAAAGGGCTGGAAGCTTTTTAGCAGCATGTCGACGACCAGATGCCAGCCGTCAACCAGCACAAAGAGCAACAGTTTGAACGGCAACGAAATTAAAACCGGCGGCAGCATCATCATGCCCATCGATATCGTGATGCTGGCGACGACGATGTCGAGAATCAGAAACGGCAAGTAAATCTGGAAGCCAATCAAGAACGCCGTCTTCAATTCACTGAGCATGTACGCAGGCAAAAGAGCTTGAAGCGGAACGTCGTTGTAATCCGTCCACTCGGGCGTGCCGGCCGGCATGTATTGGAAAAACATGCGGATATCGCCTTCGTTGCCGGTACGCTGAATTTGTTGCGACATGAATCGCCGCACTGGCTGTATGCCTTGCTTCCAGGCTTGCTCCAGGCCGATGCGACGCTGCGTGTAGGGCAGCACCGAATTATCGTACACTTGCTTCCAGACCGGCATCATGACCATCAGCGTAAGAAACAGGCTGATCGACGTGAGCACTTGGCTCGGCGGCAATTGCTGCGTGCCAAGCGCTTGCCGCAATAGGCCGAACACGACCAGAATCCGCACGAAGCAAGTCGTCATCAAGAGCACCGACGGCGCGAGACTGATCACGGTCAGCAATAGCATGATTTGGAGCGTGGAGCTAAGCCCCTCGGGGCTCGTCCATTGCTCGGGTCCGCCGGCCAGGCCGGCTGGCAACTCGATTTTCGCGCCGGAATTTGCTTGCTGCTGCTGTGCCGCGAGTGGCCGAGAAGAGGCGGCCGTGCTAAGAGCCACTAGTGCGACGACCGTCCAGCAGCGCAACTTCGCCGCCGTTTTTCGGCGTTTCGGTGCGCTCGTGACCTCGGCGGGTTGGCGAGATTTTCTCGGCGGAGTTTTTCGGCGGTCAAACATCGTCGTCCTCCACGTTCAGCGAGCCGGCGAGCGGCCGGATTCCGATCGCCGGACGTGCCGCGGCATTGGCGGGTGTGTCTGCAAATCGGTCGATATCGCGGTCCTTCGGCCCCGGATCCAATTGGTTTGGCCGGCGCAGTTCGGCCAGTTGGCCGAAAATTTGGCGAAATGCTTGCGTAGCCGAATTTGCTTGCGTCTGTTGGCACAGCCCGGCGAGCCGATCGACCTCCGCCGCATCGCTGATTTCGGCCAGCGTTTTCGCCCCATCCGGCGAAACCGCCACAAGCAGAAGCCGATTGCCGAAACGGATCACGTGCATTTGCTGCCGTCCAGCCAGTGGCGCGCGGCCCAGCAATTCGACGACATCTTTCGACAGCAGACGGACTGATTTTGGCGATCCGCGTTTCAACAGCCACACCAGCCCAAGGAACAACCCGATCACCACCGCTAGGCTGCCGAACATGCTCACGATCGCCGGAGCTGAACTCGGCATCGCCGGAATGCCACGGTGTCCGCCGTTGGTATTCGTGGAATTGGCAAAGTCGCCGCTGCCAGGCCCGAGCGGCAGCGGATCGATCTGCGGAGTCGGAGGCAGGCTGGGACGGGTGGGCGTCGCCGCGGATTGATACGTGGCCTGTCGAACTGCGCTATCATCGGAGATGCTGAGCGGCGCTGCGAAGGCATTCGAAGCCGACATGACGAGGGCCAATACAAACAGTGCGGTGGCATGCCTGCAATGGCGAGTGAAATGGCTCGGATACGCAGCACGCATACTCCGTGTGGCGTGGCGCTCCGCGGAGCATTGCGCAACGCCAGCCGCCGACGGCACACCGAGGGTACCTGCTACTCTTGCGAACGGTTTTTCTCGACGCCTTGCATCCATGCTTGTCGATCGCTCCCCTGCCCTGCCTCATCCTTGGCCGACGGCCGGGCCCAATTCGCTGGCCGGACTAACTCGCCGGCGCCGCGTCGCCGACCACCAGTTCGGCCACGCGCACACAAAAATTGTCGTTGAGGATCAAAACCTCGCCGCGGGCAATCAACCGCCCGTTGGCATAAATATCCACGGGATCGCCGGCCAGTTTATCCAATGGCACCACGGCCCCTTTGCCCAGCTTGAGCACGTCTTCCAGATGCATGTGCGTGCGGCCGAGTTCGATGCGCAGATCGAGATCGACATCGCGGATCAAATCGAGGGTCGCGCTCTCCGCGGTCGGCGCGGCGCCGCTGAAATCGGTCAGACGAAACGGCAGCGCGCTGTCGCCGGCTGTGTCGCGTGGAGGATTTTGCACTGAGGCCAACGCCTGCTCGGCTTGGCTGAGTAAGAAGTCGATATCGCCTTGCGCGATCCGTCCCGGACCGGAATCACCGCTTTGCGACGCCGGGCTGGCGGGTCGCGCTGGCCGAAGCGGATGCGCAGCGGCTGGCGGCGCGGCAGCGGGCACGGCCGGCGGCCGCGCCGGTTGCGAGGCGGCATTCTGATTCAGCAGCGCCTCGATCTCATCTTGGCGCAGAACCGAACTGCCCGGTTGCGCCGGCTTTGCTGCCGCGCTCGATGGGTTTGGCGTTGTCGGCGCTACGCCACTCTTCGCTTCGCGCAGCAACTGCTCGACGACGTCTTGCTTGGAAGCTTCAGAACCCTCGGCCATCGGAATCCTTTCCTCTGCCGCACGAATTACAGCCAGCTGCCGGCGCTCGGATCGACGCTAACCAACCCCGCCGCGGAACACGAGGTCCGCGCGACGATCACACAGCGCCGTGGCATGGCCCATTGCGGCACAGCTTCACGCTTGCACAACCTCAGTGTTGTACAACGTCATTGCTGCCCAACATCACTGCTGTACGACGGCGAAGTCGCTGAAAACGATTTCCTTCACCAGCGGCTCGCCCAGCAGCGAGTTGGTTTTCGCCAAAATCTGTCTTTTGATCAATCCCAAACTGGGATCGGCCAGATCGGCCATCGTGGCGTTGCGGATGATGACGATGACTTGGTCGCGAAAGCGGTGCTGGTCTTTCTTGAAGAGTTTTCCGAAAGTACTATTGTCGTCGTCGCCTACTTCGCCCGGCTTGCCGCCTTTGGCATGTTCCTTCTCGCCTGCATCTTTTGGCGCTTTGTCGCTAGCATCGACAGCAACGGTGCCATAGAGGTGAAAATCGATGAGCAGCGTCGTATTCGAATTGGGGTCGAAGGCTGTCAGGCTGAATTTGCCAAGATCGACCTCGCGATTTTCGCCGTGGCCATCGGTGGCCGTAGGATCGCTGTCCTTGTCTTTATCTTTGTCGTCGGCGTGCGCGGCTGCCTCTTTCTTGGCCTCGGCCTTGGCGGCGGAGCCGGGCAAATAGAGCCAAGCCAGCACGCACTGCAGCAGCACGATCCCGCCGACGAAGCCGATAATCTTGCCCTTGGAAAGCTTTTTGCCGCCGGCCTCGGCCCCGGCGGCATTTGAAGTGGCGGATTCAGCCATAGCGTTTCTCTTTCGTATTGGAATCTTCTGTTGGGGCGACCGCGGTTTGGCTGACGCTGGTCGACCGGCCGCCAAAAAACGACCGCAACATTGAGCGATGGCGCACCGGTGGCCAACTGCTACTCAACTGTAGCCCAGATTTACGGACGGATGCGCCCGCCGAGCGGGAACGAGTTCACTTGCCGCCGCTGGAAAGGCCCCGCAAGTCCTCGGTGAATTCGTTCAGCATGAAGATTTCAACCCGGCTGTTTTTATCGAGTTCGGTCGGATCGCGGCCGACGTACACCGGTTCGAACTGGGCTGAAACGCCGATGCGAAACCGTGCCGGGTCGATTCCCAGCAGCACGAGATAATCCATCACCCGGTGGCAGCGCTGATAGGCCAGATCCCAGTTGTCGTTGATTTTGCCGTCGGGCGGAAAAGGGCGATTTTTCGTATGGCCGCGAATCTCGATCTTCTGCGGCTTGCCCGCCAGCTCTCGAGCCTCCTCCTGCAATTGGTCGCGTTGCTCATCGGAAAGATCGAGCGTGCGGCCTTTGAAATAAATGATCCCACCGATGGTCTTCTGATCCCCCGAACGAATAGTGGCGACATGCGTATGGTCGCCGATCAAACCGAGGGTTTTGGTCGCGTGCGGGTCGGCTTTTTGACCGTTGGCTTTCGGCGATAAAGCCGACGTCGGCACCAGCATGTTCGTCGCGGGCGCGCCGACGTAGCGCCCGAACTGCCGGCGCAACGACATCATCACCGGATCTTCCTTCTTGGCGTTTTTGGCCCCCGCCATCGAAAACATGACGACAAAGAACGACATCAGGATGGTGATCATGTCGGCATACGACACCATCCATTCCGGAGCGCCTTCGGCATGGGCTTCTTCAGGCTCGAGCATGGGTTGAAGCCATCGGAATTTGGCGCGACTCGATTGGCCGGTTCTGGCCGCGGTGGGTTGCCGTCAGGCTCGAAAGTCTGACCGACGCCCGGCGGCTAGGCGGCTTCTTGAGCGCCGGGGCGTAGCTTTGGAGGAAGGTAGGTGTTGAGTTTTTGCTGCACGGTTCGCGGATTGTCGCCCGATTGGATGGCCATGATACCGCGGAGGACGATTTCCTTTGCCAGCGCCTCCTCATGGCTCCTCAAGGCCAGTTTCTCGGTAAACGGAATGCACACCAGATTCGCCATCAGTGCCCCATAGAGCGTGCCGATCAGGGCCACGGCCATCGACGGGCCGATCGAATCCGGATCCGACAGATTGCCGAGCATGAGCACCAAGCCAAGCAGTGTGGCAATCATGCCGAACGCCGGGCCGCACCGGCCGATCAATTCGAGGATCCGTTTTTGTTCGCGATGCCGGGTCGACATCGACGAGATTTCGGTGCGCATCACTTCTTGAATCACTTCCGGGCGGGTGCCGTCAACGGCCATTTGAATGCCCAAGGCGACGAATGGATCTTCAATCTGCGCGGCCTTGCTTTCCAGGGCGAGCAGGCCGTCGCGGCGAGCAACCTCCGAGAGGCCAACTAGTTGTTCGATCAGATGATTGAGGTTCTCCGGCTTGTGGAAAAACACTTTCATCAACACTTTCGGCAAGCCCAGCACATTGCGCAGCGGGAAGCCGACGAGCCCCACGCCGATGCCACCGCCGATGACCATCATGATGGCCGGCGGATCGATAAACGAGGCATAGTTGACGCTTCCCTTCCCTTCCATGCCCATCACGACGAGCGAACCCGCCATCATGCAGAAGGCCATCAGCAATCCGGCGACGGTGGCGATGTCCATGCTACGGGTTAGGGTAAGGGGTCAGGGTGAGGATAAGAGGTGAAGGTTGCGAAGAAGGATTGGCATTGAGAGCATGGGTGATCGACGCTTGCACGTGCCCTAACCCTATTCCCTAATTCCTCACCCTAATTCAGGAACCATGTGTTTGGCGCGTTGGTATTCGATCGCCCGTTCGAGCACTTCGTCCATCGTTTCTTGCACGACGACATGGTCGCCGCTGATGAGAGTGATGAACGTATCGTGATGGGCTTCGACATAGCGAATCAAGTCGGCATTGAGGACGAATTTTTCGCCGTCGAGGCGGGTCAGTTTGATCATCTTCGGTTCGCTGGAATTCGGATCGCCGCTCGAGCGGCGAAGGATCCACCCAGGGCGCGCTCATTGGGATCGAATCGCTATTCATCGTTCATCGTTGGGCGTTGCCACCGGCACGCCACAAATCGCCGATCCGCTCCCCGAAATTTTAGGCCACAAAAAAAGCCCTTGGCGGCCAAGGGGGCGATTCAATGGGCGGCGTGATCGAGTGGCCAAATCGATCACTAAAAATATCGCCGCACTCGCGGCCACCGCGCTCCAAGCATAACGATGGTAACGATTGCGATGCCTGGGCGGTCCCCGCTTCTGACGTGACGAAAGAACGTCCCGCGGGAACGCTCACTGCTGCGCAAGCCAGGAGTCGCATCCGGTTTAATCGCCTGGCTAGGGGCTCTACCGCGTCAGCTGCATCAGGTCGTTGAACAATTGATTCGTGGTCGTCACCACCTGGGCATTACCCTGGTACGAAGTCGAGGCAAGGATCAAGCTCACAAGACTGGTGCCGATATCGGTGTTCGACTCCTCCAAACTGCCGGAGACGACGGTTCCGATGCCTTGCGTGCCGGGCGTTCCTTGCACGGGCAGCCCGGAGTTGACACCGGAGGAAAACGTGTTGGCCCCTTCTTGGATCAAGCCGTCGGGGTTCGTAAAATTGGCCAGTTGGATCTGCCCCAACGTGCGCGTCACGCCATTGCTATACACGCCTTGGATGCCGCCATCGGAGCCGATGTTGTAGCTGGTGAGCGTTCCCGGCGCGGAGCCGTCTTGATTGGTGACCGACAGCGTCGGCGCCGTGGTCGAAAGGCCCGACACTTGTCCAAAATTGAGGTTGAACTGCAGCGACTGCGAAGCCACGTTGGTCCGCT
Source organism: Pirellulales bacterium (assembly GCA_036267355.1). Taxonomy (NCBI): domain Bacteria; kingdom Pseudomonadati; phylum Planctomycetota; class Planctomycetia; order Pirellulales; species Pirellulales bacterium. The sequence continues at coordinate 86,658 of DATAWG010000042.1, forward strand.
GGATCGACACGGTGTCGTTCGTGACCGATTCCACGTTGCCATTGCCGTCGAATGTGACGAGCCCCGTGCCGACGGCGGTGCTATTGCCGCTGGTGGGTTCGTTGTCGGGCGACGATGCAAACCAGCGATACGTCGTGCTATTGCCGTCGACATTTTGCAGCGCCATCGTGATGTTGACGTTCACCGGGATACCCAGCGAGTCGTAGGCAATGAAGTTCGTACTGACCGATTGGCCGACGGCCGATTGCGTTGTTTCGAAATTCAAATCGGGATCCGTCGTGGCGGCGCCGCTGGCGGGCGTCATTTGAAACGCCGTGAGAGGGATGGAGACGGCATTGGCGGTGCCGTTGTTGCTGACGATTTGAATCTGTCCGTCTCCAAGCACAAGGCCCCCTTGGGCAGCCCCGGAAATGTCGCCCGGAATCGGGTTCATCGGATCGGCGCTTGCGGGCTGGATGCCGCTGGCCTGACTGAGGAAATTGACGAGGTCCTGCACCGTCGTCGTGCTGGTGATTTGAAGCTTGGCAGCGCTGAGCGTCGTGCCGCCGACATTTCCGGTGTAGGTGAGCGTGCCAACCGAAAACGGCTGGACATAGCCCGTGCCGTTGTATTCCTGCACCTGCGTCAGCAGCGTGTTCGTCGTGACGGGAGGTCCGTTGAAGTCGAGCTGTTCATAGCCGGAAGAGGAAGAATTCGTAATGGTCGTATCGGACGTATCGTCGACGTATGAAGTGCCGGATGGAACAGTCGCCACGGCGTAGAACGACGACGGATCCGCGGCCGTGTTGCGGTAGATTCGCACTTCGCCGCCGGCATATTGGCCGGTCGGCGTGGGCAAGTCGGATAAAACGACCTGGTCGTTCGACACGTTCAAAGGCCCGATCAACGGCGAAGGCGCACTCTCCGGCAAGCCCGCCTTGACGAAGGTGACATAGTAGCTGTAGTTGCCGGAGATGGTCGAGTTGGAGAATTGGGCGGCGGTTTGCAGCGTCGCGTCGCTCGTGGTGTCGGTATAGCCGGCGGCGGCCTGAGCGTTGGTCAGACTCGCGTCGAGATAGTAGGCGGGTGTCGCACCGCTTGCGCTCTGATTCGTGGTGCGATAAATGTCCACTCCGACGTATTTGCCGGTACTGTCGGTCGGGATATTGCTGAGATCGACGCTCACGTTCGAGTCGCCAGAGGGCACAGTGACACTGAAGCTGATCGGGTCGCTCTGCGTGCCGTCGGCGGTCACGTAAACCGCCTGGTAGCTGTACGTGCCCGCTTGTAGCGAACCGACGTTTGACGTATCAACGGCGGTCGTCGGGGCGGTTTGCGGTCCGACGGCGATCGCGGCCGTAGCGCCCGCCGGCGGTGTGGCATAGCTCGAATCGCCGAGCACCGCGCTTTGAACGATTTGAGCCTGGTTGGCCACTGCCCCGGTTGGTGGAAGGTCGCCTTCGAGGGCGACATTCTGCGTCGCCTGGGCGACGGTTGAGGTTCCCAGCGGAATCGTGAGCGGCACAAGTTGCGTCGTATTCAGATTGAAATCGTCGTCGACGCCGTAGCCCAATAGCGAATCGCCCGACGCGGTGACCAATTGGTTTTCCGAATTGGTTTGAAATTCGCCGTCGCGGGTGTAGAGCGTTTGGCCTGCGTTTCCTTGAACCATGAAGAAGCCATCGCCCTGGACGGCCATGTCCGAGGGGCTGGAACTCGTTTGCAACGTACCCTGAGAGAAATTCGGAGTGATTTCCGCCACCTGCACGCCCAAACCGATCTGGCTTGGGTTGGTACCGCCGGAGTCGCCCGAGGGAGCCGACCCCAAACTGGTCGTTTGAGCGAATTGCGTTGCGAACACGGGCGACGAGGCCTTGTAGCCGATCGTGCTCGAGTTGGCGAGATTGTTGCCGATCACGTTGATCGACGTTTCCGCCGCGTTCAATCCCGTAAGCGCGGTGCTGAGTGCGGATGCTAAACCCATGATCGCGTCCTTTGACTGGCAAGTTGCCGCCACACCTGCCGGTTCCACCGGAAGGCACGACGTTGTTCTTTTTTAATCGTCTTCGACGCCCGGCTCCGCCAAGCGCCGAGTACGGATCGCTATCTTCTCGATCCCATCGGCAATCGACCAAGCTACGAACTGCCTCCCGTGGCTGCCGCGGCGGCGCTCGCGGCGTTGTTCACCACGTTCGCCGCGTTGGCGGCGGCCGTGCCGCCGCTCGACAATGCCTGCTCCACGGCGGCCAACGTGGATGCCGCCGCCGCATTGTTGCTCGTCGACAACACGCCCGTGACGTTCGCCAACGGAACGGTTTGCGTTCCCACTTGCAGCGAGGGTGTGCCGTCGGAAATACTCACCTGACTGACGACTCCCGACGCGGCATTGCCATTGGAATCGGTGCCGGCAATCGTTGCGCCGATCATTGCGGTCGCGTTCGACAGTGCCTGGCCGACCTGCATTGCTTGCAACGTGGTTGTCAACTGGTTGCTAGCGGAAATTTGCTGCATATCACCGATCTGTGTCATCAGGTCGGTGTTCGACATCGGATTCATGGGATCCTGATTCTGCATTTCCGCCAACATCATTTGGAGAAATTGGCTCGTGTTGACCGTCCCCAGCGTGTTCAAGGCGGCGGTGGTCGAAGCATCCAGACCGGACGAGTTGGTGGAACCGACACTACCGGTAGACATAGCTCGTTCCTTCGATTCGGAAGCAAGGTTCGTTCAAACGACGACGTTTAGTTGCCCGCTGCCGCCGAGCAAACTGGAAGTATCGGAACTTGGAGTTGCCGCTTGGCTGGTCGCGGTAGTCGAATTGGTTCGTGGCACATAGATTGGCGATTGGTTCTGCGAATTGGCAAAACCCGAACCGGATGCAGTCCCGCCGCCGGACTGATCTTTCAGGTCCACATCGAAGTGATCGATTTTGATATTTTGATCCGCAAGGCGCTGGCGCAAAGCGGGCAGATTGTCGAGCAACATGTTGCGGGCGGCAGCGGTTTCGGTCTCGACATGCGCCGTCATCGCTCCGCCGCTCATCGTGATTTCCAGTTTCATCGAACCGAGTTGCGGTGGGCTGAGGCGAAGCCGAATCATTCCCCCTTCGTCGTCGGCAGCTTGAAATGCCTTTGCAACGCGCTGCACGAATCGCACCCGATCTACTTCGCCGCCGTTCGAGGCGCCTCCGGAACTGGCGGCATTTGAGGCCGACGACGCCGCTGCCCGGCCCGTGTTTGCCGCAGTTGGAGTTCCGGCGGCATTCGCACCGCTCGCGGCGGGGTTAGCAACTGTTCCGGGCGCGGAGGTTGTCGCCGAGGCGGCTGGTGCGGTACCGGCCTTGGCCGCCACGTCGCCGGCGCCGTTCGTGCCGCCCGATGCGGCCGCGGCAAGCACCGCGCCCGCGGCGCCTGCCGCCATCGCGGCGCCAACCGAAGCAGCTTCGATCGCCACTCCCGCGATATTGTCATCCGCGGCCGACGAAGAGTTTTCCGCCGGAGATTGTTTTGCGGAACGTGAGCCGCTGGACGCGGATCGCGACGAGGCGGAAACGGCTTCGTCGTCAGTGGATACGCCGTCGCCCGAGGCGAAGCCCGACGCCACCGTCGCATCGGCATCCGCAACTGATTGAGCATCGTCCGCTGCGTCGTTTGCAGTTGGCTCGGTATCCGAGCCGGTTCCGTCCGGTTGATTTGTCGCAGCGGCGCTCTGCAGCTTGGCGTCGGCCGCCGGAACCGGCTCGGCAGTGGCAGATACAACGACAATTGTCGTGGTAGCAGCCGTCAACACGTCAGCGGTGCCGGTGGTGGCGGCATCTGCGTCCGAATCGCTGTGAGGATGAATCGTGCTCGAAGCTTTCTTGGATTGGCCGGACGCTTCGGCGCCCGTCCCCTTCCCTGCCGAGCTCGTCACGGACGGAGCGACCTCGCTCGCATTGGACGCGGTGGCCGTCTTCGCCGCGGCGCTATTGATGGCGGCGGCACTTATCTTGCCCCGAGCGGCGGCAGCCTTGGCGGCAGCGATCGCGTGCGACTGTGCGGGAGAAGTGGGCGTTGCCGTTTTCGGATTCGTGCCGGCTGTCGTCCCGCTCTCTGTCGCAGCATCGCTTTCGGCGGTATCGGACTGCCCAGATGGATCCTTCGGTTGCGATGGACGGCTGGTTTGGCCCCCCTGCCCTGTCGGATTGGCCGGCGGATTCGCGGAACTCGCAGGAGCTTGAACAGGACTCGCGGGCGGCGAGGCTGGGTTGCCTTGCGTCTCCGATGAACCTTGCGATTGCGTGGATTCATCCGGATGGGCGCCTGTGTTCGAATCTCGATCTGCATTTTGCACGGCACCGGCTTCCGTCGACCAACTATTTTCGGTTTGCAAGGAATTGACGTGGGCCGCTAGATCGTTCGACGACGAAAAGTTAGACGGGCCTGTATCGCCAGCCGACTCGGCCGATGTGAAGTCGCTCACGGCCGTGTTATACGGCGAGCCATACGACGCGTCGTCGGGAAAGCTGTCTTGGGCAGTGGTCGAATCGTCGAACGCATTCGACGCCGTGGTCGGCGAATCGTTGAACGCGGGATTGGTGCTCCAGAGGCTTTGGCCCGGGTCAAAAGCTGTCTGATCAAAGGCCGTCGGATCGGCGGTCGCCGGATCGGAGCCTGCCGCGTCGAACAACGGCGAGCTCAAGCCCAGCTGAGAGGCGCGTTGCAATGCGTCGTCGAACGTGCCGTCGGCAAACATTGCACCCAAGCTGAGCGTGGTTTGCCCCAGCGGTGGGAAAGCAGTCGAATTGTCGAGGGCAAAAGAAGACATGCGTTCGGATCAGGCTCGTTCGAGGCTATTTCTGTTGCGGATTGAACTTCTTCAGTTCCTGCTGTGTTTGATTAATCGACGTTATGTCGGGAATTCCCTCGCGGATCAGCCGCAGGATTTCCTCGAGCTTCTTGGCTTCGTCTGGGGTTTTGAACTCGCCGATGATCCGGGCCCGCTTGGTGATCGTAATGCCTGAGAGAATTGCGACGACCTCGTTTTGCTCTCCAGCATCGATCATGGCCAGGATTTCTTCCTTAGCCTGTTTGGGCTTGATGTTTTCCCAGATCAACTGCATGTTCTCCCGGCCATCGACGATCGCTTTGTTTCTCCTTTCGTCGAGCACTTTTTCGAAGCCCGTTTTCAAGAGTTCGTACTGCGCCCGTTCGTCGGTCAGTTTGCGTTGCTCGAATCGCACCCGGTCGAGGTTGCTATCGATCGCTTGTTCGCGCAGCTCGAGTTGTCGGCTTTGTATGGCTCGCTGCCGTTCGACTTCATCGAGCGAAGGTTGCTCTGCCGCCTGTGGTGCTTTGGCCACTTGTTCGACTGCCTGAGCAACGGGCTCGGTCCCCCGGGCGACTGCCGCCATTCGGTCGAGTTTCTCCTCGTCCAAAACACCGTGCGTCCACAAGTATCCGAATACGATTGCCGCCGTGAGCACGGTGGCCACGCACAAGTACACGAACAGCGCTCCTCCCGTCGAAATTAGTTTTCCCATTACGGCGTCTCCTTCCGGTCATGCCGAAGGACCGCCAGTTCGTCGAGCCGCTTGAACTCCTTCAGGGCCTCTTCTTCGTCGTGTCGCTGTTGCTGCGAGTCGCGCAGTTTTTCCAACACCCGCACGTCGCGGTCGGCCGCCACGAGCGCCGCGCGCCGTTTCTGCATCTCGGCGACGACCGCCTGCCGCTGTTGATCGGCCGATTGGCGTTGTGCCTTGAGGATCATTTCGTATCGCGCCAAGTCCGTTAATAAATCGACGTCGACACTTCTTGCGCGCGCAGCGTCGACATACTGGCGGCGTCCGGCCGTCAGTTCGTCGTCGATCGTAGCGATTCGTTCGAGGATCAATTGCTCCGCACGCTGCGCGTCGGCGAGATGCGCGCGACGTTCATCGCGCCACGCTTCGCGAAGCCGCAGGAGTGTCGCCAATCGAAATTGAAAATTCGCCATCCTTGCCGAACCATGCCCTCACTAGATTGGTTGCGATTGCCTCAGCCGTTCCGATGTGTACCACTGGCTCCGTCAGTGTCTCGTCGCAACACCGTTCGGCCCAGCACCTGACATTGCCAGTGGCACACGAGCCACGTTCTTTCTCTTCTCCTCAGTCCTAGAGCGTAATGCCTCCGCCAGTCGCGGCTGCCGGCGCGGCGTTCGCCGTTGCCGGCGCAGCGCTGACTCCCGCGGCTCCTGGCGGATGCATCATTCGATTGTGCAGCCGCACAAGCGCTGCCACGGCGTCGGCCAGCTTTACCGGCTCCTCGACGCGTTGCCGCAGAAATCGATTCATCTCGTCCTGCAAATCGATCGACAAATCGACGCTACGGTTGCTTCCCCGCCGATAGGCGCCGATCGAAATCAGATCTTCGTTGTCTCGATGCGCGCCGAGCAGTTCGCGCAGCGCGAGGGCCGCGTCTTGATGTGCCCGCGGCGTAATGTCGCTCATCAATCGACTCAAGCTGGTCAGGATATCGATGGCCGGATAATGCCCGCGGCCGGCCATCTTGCGTGACAACCAGACGTGGCCGTCCAACAGCCCGCGCACCGCGTCGGCGATCGGCTCCTGCGGATCGTCGCCTTCCACCAACACCGAGTAAAAGCCGGTGATGCTTCCGCGCGTTGTCCGGCCGGCGCGTTCGACCAGCTTTGGCAGCAAACCGAACACCGAGGGCGGATAGCCGCGCGTCGTCGGTGGTTCGCCGGCGGCGAGACCGATTTCGCGCTGGGCCATCGCGAAGCGAGTGAGCGAATCCATGATCAATAGCACGTCGCGGCCGGCGTCGCGGAAATATTCGGCGATGGCCGTGGCCGTTTGCGCCGCTTGGACGCGCAACAGGGCCGGTTCGTCGCTCGTGGCGACGACGACGACGCTGCGGGCCAAGCCTTCGGATCCGAGATCGCGTTCAAGAAACTCGTTCACCTCGCGGCCACGTTCGCCGACCAAGGCGATCACGTTCACGTCGGCCGCCGTGTAGCGCGACATCATGCCGAGCAGCACGCTTTTGCCGACGCCCGATCCGGCGAAGATTCCCATGCGCTGCCCGCGACCGCACGTGAGCATTCCATCGAGGGCGCGGATCCCGGTGCCCAAGGGCTGGTCGATGCGCGGCCGCTCGAATGCGGGCGGAGCGGCGCACTCGCGCGGCGTCCGATCGCCGAGGGCCGGCTGCGGTCGGCCATCGATCGCCCGGCCATGGGCGTCGACCACGCGTCCCAATAGCCCGTCGCCCACGCGCAGCCATCGCGTCGTCCCCAGCAGCCGCACGCGGTTGCCGCGGCGCACGCCGTTCAAATCGCTATAGGGATAAACGAGCGTGATCGCGTCGCGGAAGCCGATCACTTCGGCCCGCAGCGGTGTGCCCGTCTGCCGCTCGATCTCCACGAGCGCGCCGACCGGGGCCGGAAAATCGGCCACTGCGGCCGTCATGCCCGAGGTGCGAACGACGCTGCCCACCAGGGCCGTCGGCATGACGCGATCAAGCTGAGCGAGAAGGGATTGCATCAGGAGAAGGGGTGGGGGTGAGGGGTGCAGGGTTAGAATGGATCGCTTACGCGTCGTTGGCGCGGGTCAGTTCTTGTTCGATTCGGGATAATTGGGCTTCGAATTGCTGATCGATCGAGCCGTGCAAGGTTTCAACCCGGCAGCCACCGGCAGTAATCTGCGAGTCGGCAAGAATCTCGGCGCCGCCGATACGGCCGAGTTCTTTCGTCAATCGGGCAATATTCGGTTGCAATGTTTCGTGGTCGTCGGGATTCAAGAGAATCCGCACTTGCGAGCTGCCCGCCGCCATTTCCAACGCCTCGCGCACCAATTTCGATGTCACCTCGGGAAGATCGGGCGTTTTGCCACGGACAACTTTGCCCGCAATCGCGGCAGCCAGTCGCACGGTGCTCCGCTCCCATTGTCCGAGCCATGCCTGTTTGGCATCGGCGATATTGTTGACCACCGTCTGCAGGGCCGGCAGGAGCGTTTGCATTCGCTTGCCGACTTTGTCGTCCAACACTTTTTCCGCGGCTCGCATGGCCGCCTGCCGTCCTTCTTCTTCTGCCTGGCGACGGATCGCGTCGGCCTGCCGCTGCGCATCGGCAATGATTTGCGCCGCTTGGGCACGAATCTTGTCGAGGTACTTCGTAGCCTGCTGCGTCACATCCTCGAGGTTGAACGCAACCTGCTGCGGACCCCGCAACGAACCGCCGGATTTAATGATCGTAGACATCAAGAATTCGTTCTTCGGTCGTCAATCTTTTTTTATTCGTTCCTCGTCCCTCGTCCCTGCCTGTCAAGCTGCTACGCTAATCCGCCGCCGCAAACCCAAACTGATCCGTCCTTCGGCGTCCAAATCGACCGCCAGGTCGGCGAGCGCTTGCTGTGCGTCTTCAACGTCGGCTAACCGTGTCGGGCCGAGATGCACCAGCGCCTTCGACAATGCTCGGCCTTGCTCGCTGGGCAATTGCTGGGTGATTCGCTGAACGAGGTCGGCCCTTGCGCCGGCCAACGCCAAAACGATGAATTCCGGATCGGCGGCCCGAAGCACTGCGACCAGCGCTGCGTCGTCGAGTTGGATCAAGTCGGCGAACAGGAATCGGTCTGGTCGAAGTTTTCCGGCAAGCGTGCGATCGTGGCGCGAAAGATTTTTGAGAATATTCCGCCGAGTGCCTCCCGATGCTGCCGACAAAATTTCCGACACGGCCGCCAGGCCCGCCGCCCGCCGCCGTCGATCTTGCACCTGCTGCGAGAGCCAGGACTCCAAGCCCCGCTCGACTTCGCGCAGCACCCGAGGATCGGCTTCGTCGAGGTCAACCAACCGGCGAATCACGTCGACTTGCACGTTCGGCGGCAATTCAGCCAGCAATTCGCTGGCACGATCCGCGGGCAAATGCGATAGCACGACGGCAATCGTTTGGGGATGTTCGCGCTTCAGAAACGGCGTGAGTGTTTCGTATTCCGTTTCGCGCAAAAAGCGGAATGGTGGCTGGTCGCTCGGCCGTTCGGGCTCGGAATCACGAGGGGCGCGCTTCTCTGAATTCATGCTCGGCAACGCGAGCCGGCGCGCCAAGTCGTCGTCCAATTCAATGCCCGGCGGATATTTTTGGGGGATCAGCGGACCGATGCGAAAGAACTCTTCGATGATTTCGTTCTGCTCGATGGGATCGACGTCGCTGAGCCGCAAGATTGCATGCCGCACGTCTTGGGCCTGCCGTTCGCCCATCTGCGCAAGCAATATCTCGGCCGTCGAGGAATCGAGGCTGGCGACGAGAATTGCGGCTTTTCGCAGCGAGTGTTGGCGGAATTTCATGATCGAGCGGCGGAAATAGGGTGGTGGATCAAAGCAGGCAGGGTTGGGTTCGGGCTACCGCTACGGGGCGAAGCGCGAAACCGCAAGCGAGCGGCGGAACGGGCAGCGGTGGATTCAGTTATGGCGGTTCGTGAGTCTGTGGGAGGTTTAGGTAGCGCTACCGATCCAACTGCGGAGGATATTGGCGGCGGCGTCGGGGTCTTCGCGAACGATCTCGACCAGTTCGTCGCGCATCGACGGACCGGATTTCACGCGGCGCTTTAGCTTGGCGGCGGCTTCTTGCACTTCCGCCGTCGTCGCTTCCTGCCCTTCCGAAGCCTGACTTTGGGCGATTGCGGCGGGCGACGCTGCGGGAGCCGATCGGGGTGATTCCGTCGCCGGAACGGATCGTACCATCGAGCGCAGAACTAGCAGACTGACCATGCCCAATCCGAGTGTGCCGAGGGTCGACCAGTATTGCCCTAGCCACGACAATCCCTTCTCCGCGACCGACGGCGGCTGAATCGGCGTCGAGGGGATATGCTGGAAGGTCATCACCGTCACCAACGGCGTTACTTCGATCGGCGCCCCTTCCGTGCGCGGTGGCAGCGGGATCAATTGGGCCACGAACTCTTGGATTTTCTTTTTTTCGTCGGTCTCGATCGTGGCTAATGCGTTTACGTCGGGCTTCTTAAGTTCTGTGCCCGGCGGAGCGGGATGTTGCTCTTGCCAGATTTTTTCGTAGTAGCTGCTGAGCACGCCCACCGTGACCGTGACGCGGCGTGGCGTGAGCGGGGCCCGGCGATTCGTGAGCGTTTTGGTCGAGACGACACTTTTTTCGCGGCGATTGGTCTTTTCGTCTTCCGACTTCGGGCCTGTCGCGGCGGCTTGTGAAACCGAAGCGCCGACGTTCGTGCCCCCCTGGCCGGCCAATCCGGGCCTGCCGCCCGGCTGCGCGGGGCCCAGCGTGTTTGTCGTGGCGTTGGTTTCCGACACGTCGATCGGCACAGGCTTCGGATCAACTGTCTCGTCGGTTTCCTTCATTTCCAGTTCTGGATTCAAATCGACGTTCACTTTCACATTCACGCCCGGGATGAAGGCCAGCGCGCCGCGAATCTTTTCTTCCCATTCCTCTTCATACACACGCTTATTTTCATAGTAGGGATCCTCCGTGCCGGAACTGGGGGCGCCTTCGCCGCCGCCGGACCAACTCTTGCTCGAGTTCAAATCCGCGACAACGACATTTTTCGGCGATAGCCCGCTGATCGCTCCGGCAACGACCTGGCGAATCGTTTGCACGCGTTCCGGATCGAGCGCATCGTTGCCGACCGGCTTCACGCTCACGGTGGCAGTGACAACCTGCTTTTGATTCAGCCCCGAGTCGGTCTCGCTATCGTAGAGCACCGAGGCGGCTTCGATGCCGCGCATCGAACTGATGACCAGATTCAATTCTCGCTCCAGAGCAATTTTGATCATTTCCTTCTGGCGGCTCATGGGCGTGAGACCGCTGATATCGCTGACGCTCGATTGGATGTAGTCGCCGAAATTCTTCGGCAGTGCATTGGCATCGGCGAGCGCGCCCATGTAGGCCGACTGCTGGTTCCGCGGCACATGGATGCGGTTGCCGTCGACGGTGAAATTGCTCAGGTTTGCCTTGCCGAAGGCGGCCAGCATTGCCGGAATTTGAGCGGCGGGAAACGCTTCACCGTTCATCAAGAATTCGTCGCCGCCGGTGACCGTATGGTTGAACAAATACGCCACGCTGACCACGATCACCACCAGCAACATTCCGGCGACGATCCGCGCTCCAACGGTCATCGAGCGGAAGAGATCGAGCAGTTGGGCGTAGGCTTTCGTGAGAAAATCCATGATCGTGATTGGCTCGGGTTCGGAAGGTGATTATCGCGGCCGCAGTTGTTACGCGCGAAACCGCACGCATGCTGCGATGCGGGTTTGCTGTGGCTAGCTGATTTGTTTTCTAAATGCGGATGTTTTTGAATTCGTCGTAGGCGCTGGAGAGCTTGTTGCGGATCTGCATCATCATGCGGAACGCCATGTCGGCTTTTTGCACGGCCGTGAGCACCGTGGCCGGGTCCGTGTCGCCGCCGGTGAACATTTCTTCGACGGCCTTGTCCGCATCCTGCTGCATCGAATTCACCTGCTGGATCGAGTTCAGCAAGAAATCTTTGAACGACGGGCCGTCGCTCGACGACGACGCGCCGGACCCGGCGGCCGCGGTCGGGCCGGTCAGCGGCGGAAGAGGAATACTGTTTTGAAAGTTGATCGGATTCATGCGGTGTGGTTCGTGGTTCGGGGCTCGTCGTTCGGATTACAAGCCACGACCCGCGGCGTTTATCCAAGGATCCGTAGCGCCTGCGAAAACATGCTCTTGCTCGCTTCCATCACGCCGACATTCGCCTCGTAGGCCCGAGTGGCGTTGAGCGAGTCGACGAATTCGGTGTTCATATCGATGTCGGGATATGCGACGTAGCCCTTGTGCGGGCCCTCGGTTTGGGCATCGGGATTGCCCGGCTGATAGCGCCATAGCGGCGGCTGCTGCGAGATTTCAACCGAATCGACTTTCACGCCCAGCGCCCCTTCGGGCGAATGCACGTCGCTGTCGGGCTTGAACACGACGAATCGCGGTTGGTAGGGGGCCACCTGGCCCGCTTCGTTGTGTGTCGTCGAAAGGTTGGCGATGTTGCTTGAGATGGCATCCAGCCGGATGCGCTGCGCCACCAGCGCACTGGTGCTGATGTTGAGAGCTTCGAACATGCGACATCCTTGTCTGTTCGTGGTCGCGAAAAGTGGGATTGTTTTTCTATCGCTGGCGGCCGGCGGTTGCCGATGATGTTGCCGCCTGACCTCTCATCCTTTGCTCTTCAAGCCTGAAGTTAAGCACGCTCGCTGATCACGGCCTCGAACGTATGAAACTGAGTCGTCATCAGCGACAAAGCCAGGTTGTATTGCATCATGTTTTTCGCCAACTCCGACGCTTGTTGCTCGATGTCGAGATTCGTGCCGTCGTGATACACCAGCGTATGTGCCGTGGCGGCGACGGATTGGTAGGCTTCGGTGGTTTCGTCCGTCGAGCCATCCGATGGATTGCTTTCGGCCGAGCGGCTGGCTTCGACTGCCTCTTTCAATTGCGTTTGAAACATCTCCGGCGACAAATCGGCAGCACGATAGCCGGGAGTGTCGATATTGGCAATGTTGCCGGCCAGCACATTGTGCCGGGCGGCGGTAAACCTGACGACGTGTTCCAACACCGGGGAATCGAATATCGAAAGCGACATGGCGGCGGCCGATTGCTAGGACGGAAAACCACGGATTTCAAATTCAGCCGATGCACTCGCCGGCAAGTGCAAAGAAGCAGCGGGCAAGCGGCATGCCGAAGTTCATGGGCCGAACTTTTGCCGGACCGCCGTAAATCGTTTCGAAATTCATAAGCAGCATTGGCGGCAAATGGTTCGGTCGCCGATCTTGAATCAGGTCGAAAATCTCATGGATGTCGATGGTGTTCAACTCAACACACGCTAGCAGCAGATTCTGCGCGTTTCGGCCGGCGAAATCTGCCGGTTCATAGGAGTTCAAGCTTTAGCGTCCCGGCGGCAACACGCTCAAGCGTGAACTCCAACTTTGGTCGCGGACCTGCCGCGTTTTTGCCATTGGTTGCTTACATTCGGTTCTTTGCTCGCGGTGCGTAGCCATACGCTTTGAGTTTGCCCGAGAGCGTGCGGATTCCGATTCCGAGGGCTTGAGCCGATTTGGCCCGGTGGCCATCGAAGCGTTCGAGCGTGGCCTCGATCAGCTTCCGCTCCATCTCCTCTAGATTCAGGCTCGGCTCGATGGCTGCGGGCATCGACCCGATTGCCGCCGTCGCGAGCCCACTCGTTGTCGCCCCGCTCGTCGCCGCAGGCCGCGGAGCATCGATCAACCAATCGCGCAATTGGTCGGCTGCGATGGGCAGGCCGAGATTCAGCACGCTCGCGCGGGTGACAATGTTTTCCAACTCGCGCACATTGCCCGGCCAATGGTATTCGACGAGCAATTGCATCGCGTCCGGCTCCATTTCGCATACCGGCCGGTGCAACCGCTCGGCGGCGCGGCACAGAAAGTACTCGACCAACTGTTGCACATCCTCGCGCCGCTCGCGCAGCGGCGGAATCGTGATCGGTAGCACGGCAAGGCGGTAGTAAAGATCTTCACGAAACCGGCCGGCCGTCACTTCCTCTCGCAGATGGCGGTTCGTCGTTGCGAGCACGCGCACATCGACATCGCGAGTCGTGCTCGAACCGACGCGCTCAAACGACCGCTCCTGCAAGACGCGCAGCAGCTTCGCTTGCAGCGGCAATTCGATCTCTGTGATTTCGTCCAATAGAATCGTGCCGCCGTCGGCCAATTCGAAGCGTCCCGTGCGGGGACTCTCAGCGCCGGTAAACGCGCCGCGCTCATGGCCAAAAAGTTCGCTTTCCATCAAATGGGCCGAGAGCACCGGGCAATTCAGGCTCACCAGCGGGGCGCCGCGACGGTCGCTCGCGGCATGGATGGCCCGAGCGACCAGTTCCTTCCCCGTTCCGCTTTCGCCCCCGATCAGCACCGTTTCCGACGTGCGGGCCACTTGGGCGATCCGCATCCGCAGGATTTGCATCGACGCGCTTGTGCCGATCATCACCGGAGCGCCTGGGCCCGCGGTCGGTTCGATGTTTCCCTTCCGATCGAGCAGGCGGCCATGCTGAATCGCTCGGGCCACCAAGTGCTCGAGCTGATCGACGTTGAAAGGCTTCTCGATATAATCAAACGCGCCGTGCCGCATCGCATCGACGGCCGAAGCGACCGAGGCATGGGCCGTCACCATCAGCACCTGCGCCCCGTGCGGACGCTGCTGCAGGTGATGAATGAATTCCAAGCCGTTCATGCCGGGCATTTGCAGATCGGTGACGATTACGTCGAAACTTTCGCGCTCGAGCACTTTGATGGCTTCGACAGCGCTGACGAGTGTTTCGACTTGATGACCTGCGCGGCGGAGCACGTCGGCCATCGATTCGCGGGCTTGGCGGTGGTCGTCGACCACCAAGACCCGCGCGCCTGAGCTTGCGGCGCTCGATGAAATGGCGCCGGCCGAGTTTGCCGTCGGCGTACAACCGTTCGCAGACGTGGCCACCAACGGCGCTGCGGCTGGCTGGGCTGGCAAATCCATCGACGGCATGACGCATGGCTTTGTGGTCATTTACGTTGCCTCCTGTCGGCGGAACGGAATGCGGAGCGCGAACGCGGCCCCGCCGAGTGGGCTCTCCGACGAACTGATTTCGCCGCCGTGGGCCGCCGCGATTCGCTCGACGATGGCAAGCCCCAGGCCGGTGCCGTTACTCTTCGTGGTGAAGAACGGTTCGAACGCCCTTTGCCGCGCCTCGGGTGAGAGCCCCGGCCCGCTGTCGGCCACTTCGATCGATAGATCCGAGGGGCTCGTCGATGCTTTGACGACGAGTTGTCCGCCCTCGGGCATCACATCCAGGGCATTCAGCAGAAGATTCAAGATCGCCCGGCGGATCATATCGCGATCGGCGACGACCACTTGCCCTGTGGCAGCGTCAAGCCGCGATTGGATTCCTTGCGCGGCGAACTGCGGCGCGAGCGAACCGACGATGTCTTCAAGCAATTCGCGAATCGCGAACGGTTGCCGTTGCGGGTCGCGGTCGGCGGTGAAATTCAGCAAATCGCTTACCGTGGCATCCAAGGCCGTGAATCCGGCAGCGATCTTATCGACCAACTCGCGATTGCCCTCGTCGGCCGATATGCTGCGCCGCAGCAAGCTCAAGTAGAGCGTGACGGGAACGAGGCTGTTGCGAACCTCGTGGGCGATGTGCGATGCCATCTGGCCCAAATCGGCGAGGCGATTTTTGCGGGCCAACTCGCGATTCTTGACCTCCAGCTCCTGCGTGAGCCGCTGCACTTCCGAACGAAGCGCTTCGTGTGTCTGCTCGAGGCGCACGGTGGCTCCATGCCATGCCGCCAGCACCGTTTGCAGATCGGCGCTGCCGTCGAGCGGCAGCGGTTCGAAAATGGTTGCCGCTTGCGTCATACGATTAGCCTTCGGAAGAAAGGTCGAGTTGACGCCGTTCATTTTGTGGCGGCTGCGCGTACGCGTGCCGCACTTGCGAAGCCTGATGCAGTCCTTGCAACTGCAATGCCGCTTCGTCGCGCCGCAGCGCAAGCCGCGATTCGCCGGTGCGCTCCGCTTCGAAAATTTCCGTTCGTAGCGTCTCACACTCCGCCGCGATCCGCGCGCACCGATCGCGATCGCCGGCCGAGCGCCAAATGCGAGTTTCCGGGTCTTGGGCGCGGAATGGATCGAGCTGCCGTTCGATCGATTGGAGTTCGGTCAATATTTTTTGTTTGCTCGCCAACAGTTTCAACAGTTGCGTCAGATCGTTGACCTCGATCAACTCCAATTGTTTGCGGCCCAACTGCCGCACTTGCGACAGCAGATGATGCTTTCTGCCGATCAGATCGGCCAAGATTTCGGTATCGAAAGGCAAGGGTGAGGGTGAGGGGTTAGAGTGAGGGAGTCAGACCGGAAGACGGAAAACATTTATAGGTTGGCGTACCAGTTTAGGACTCGACTCCATTCGTCGCGGTTGTAGAGCGTCGTATCGGCGAATTTGGCCCCGGGGCTGATCCGCTCCAGCATCACCTTGGCCTGCGCCATCGTGTTGCGCGCTTCGTCGGGTTTGCCCAAGCGGCGATAGCAGGCGGCGATTTGCATCAGGGCTTCGAGCACGATCGGCTGACGCTGATAGTGGTTTGTCGCGGCAGAATAGGCATGGATGGCGTCTTCGAAACGGCCCATTTCGAAGAGCGTCGAGCCGCGGGCGAAATAACAGTTTCGCAAGATCGATTGCTCCAACGTATCGAGCTGGCGCTGCTCCTGCCGAAGATTGAGGAGCTCTTCCACTTTCTCATACTGTTCGAGGGCGGCAGAAAGAAGTTGCTGCATTTCTTTGGCGTGATCGATGCGCGACGTTTCGATCGCGTCGGTTTCCAATTTCTCGCGCGGCACTTTTGCGCTGCGGCGATAGGCCTCCGCCACGAGATAGCGGGCCTCAATCTGATTTGGCGAATCCGGATACCGCTCGACGAATTCCTCCAATTTGGGAATCGCCTCGGCATCACGCCCTTCCGATTGCAACAGATTACCGTAGGCAAACAGAGAATCGCGCCACTCGAAGCTCTTCGGCGTCAGATAGCCGTCGTCGAGATTCGCGAGCAGCAGGCGTTCGGCCTCCTTCATGTTTCCTTTGTCGATCTGCGCCTTTGCGGCCAAAAGCCGCGCTCGATAGGCGGCCGAATCCGAGGGATAGACGGCGATGCATTCGCCGAGGGCGTCGAGCGCTCGGTCGTAACGCCGAAGCGACAATTCCGCTTCGCCGAGGTTCAGCAGTGCCCGCGGACGGCGATGGCGCAATTCGTATCGCAGATATTCATCGAGCATGCGCACGGTGCCGCGGAAATCGTGGCCCGCGAGCAGGCATTCGGCGCTATTCCATACATCTTCGGTGTACGTCCGCGTGGCCAATTGAAGTTCGGCGAGTTGAGCATAGGCTCCGCCGGCTTGGCGCAATTCGGCTCGAGCGTGGCGGGCAATTTCCCGGCCTTCGACGCCGGCTGCATGTTCGGCCTGATCGCCCAACAGCGAGGCCCAGGCCTCGTGCGCCTGGGCGATCAATTCCACTTGCCGCTCGCGCGGAAACAAGGGAAACGTCGTCGACGCCAAATCGATCGCCTGTTGATATTTGCCCGACTTCAAATAGGCTTGATACGCCTCGGCCAAGCGGACGCGGAGGTCATCCAGCGAGAGGATCGAATTGTGATATTCAGCCGGGTCGCCGACGGCCTCGACGGCCCGGCGATAGGCGGCGGTCGCATCGGTGTCTTGATCGAAGCGTCGCAGCAGGTCGGCTTCTTGAAACGCCGAGGCGACGCCTTCGATGCTATCGGGATAGCCCTTGCGAATGCGGCGGAACTGATCGAGAGCGGCATGATTGTCGTTCATCGACAGGAAGCATTCGCCGATGAGGTACATCGATTGTGGCACGACGCGTTCGGCAGAGCTGCCGCGGTTTTGGGCCTTGCGGAGCGTGGCGATGGCGTCGCGAAATTGCTTTTCGACCGCGCGGCGGGCGTCGGCCGTGGCGCCGGCGGGCAGAGCGGCTTTCGCTTTTTCCGCGGCCTGCTTGAGAAGTTGGCCGCGGAGAACGATCGCATCGGTGAACGAGGCTGAATCCGGCGGAATCTTTTCCAACAACGCCAAGCACGCTTCCTTTCGGCCGCTCTTGAAGAGGATCTGCCCCTTGGCCAGCAGCCCCTGATCCCGCTCGGCGGGCGAAAGGCCTTTGTCGGCCAGATATTGATCGATCTGCGCCATCGCTTTTTTCAAAACCGAGGGCGAGCCGTTTTGATAAGCGACGGCTGCAAGCCAGTGGAGTTCACGAGCATCATCGGGATCGCCGGCAAGCGCCTCTTCGAGCACTTTGCGGCTGGCGTTGTATTGCCGGCTGAGACAGAGACTTTTTCCTAAGAGGAACAAGCCCTGCCCCTCGCGGTCGAGCGGAAAGCCCATGCGGTGCGATTCTTCCAGATAGTGAGATGCGACGAGATAATAGCGTCGCTGGTCTTCCTCCCAGAGCGTGTCGGCTTGCATCGCCTCCGCGGCGCCAAGGATGAACGCCGGACTGCTGGCTTGTTCGTCCGTCAGATCGGAATTGCGCGCCAAATGTGCTTGCCGCTTGGCTTCGAAATAAGCGCCGCGGTCGAGCGCGGCCCAGGCCCTGCCCAAGTAATCTTCCTTCGCAGCCGGTCCGTTCGACTTGGCCGCCTTGTAATGCAACCAACCGACGACGAGGATTAAATTGGCGGCGACGGTGAGCCCGCCGAACAGCACGGCAAGCCGCGTGCGACGCGAGACCTTTCCCAGTCGGGCCCGAACGCCGGCCAACAGCCGGGCCGACATTCCGCCGGCCGGCTGCTCCGCTTTCGGAGCGGCGTCTTTTTTTGGCTGTTTGCGTTCCATCGCCTACAGGCTTTGATCAGCCTTCTCCAGCCGGCCTTCCTTGGCCGGCGATTTCGCTCGGCTGCATTTCACGTCCGGATCACGGATGATTCGTTCCACCGCTTCTGCGAGTGAGGGCAGGGCCGTCCTTTAGCTCAGCCGCGGATTGCAGCGGCCGAACAATGCTTTTCGACCGGGCTTGGCGCGTGCGACACAATCTCAAGCGGAAATCTGCGCGTGTCACCTGCGCGAAGCAAACGTCCGGTGATGTCCGAATCACAGCGCCACGAACGCGGCACAAAATAAGACGAGACAAATCGGGCCGGGTTTGTACACGAATGGCCGACCGGATGTCAATGCTCTTTGTGCCGCCGGTTGCCGCCGGGATCGGTAGATCGGCAGCAACGGCAACTTGGAAAGCGTGGGCGATGCTGGAAGGCAAGCGCGCCCGTTTTGGCGTGCGACGCGCGAAACCGCAAGCGAGCGACGTTGCGAGCAAAGATGGCCGAGCAAGTCGGCTTGCGTCGGTCGCAAGCTCTTACCCCTTGGCACGGAGGCCTTCCCGGGCGCCGGTTACCTGTTCCATCAGCCAACGATCCATATCGGCGAGCATTTGGGGTGTGAGCGCGTCGTCGCCGGGATACTCGCGCAGCACGACCGACATGCCGGCAGTGTGAAGGAGTCGCAGATCGTGGCAGACCGTCTCCGTCGGATAAAGGCTGCCGGCGCGGCAGCATGCGATAAACACCTCCAACCGGCGCACGTCGTGCAGTTGGGCAAGCGGAGACCGGCCGCTGGGGAATGGCCCGGACAGCGATAATACGCCGGCAAAACATTGTGGATTGCGCAGAGCGATGCGAAAAGCCATCGTTCCGCCCGAACCATAACCTGCGAGAAAGCAGCGGTCTGGCGCGACGTGGAATTTCTCGGCGGCCGCATCCAAGCATTCCATCACGCGCAACTCGGCAGCCTGGATGTGTCCTTCGGTTTGTCGCCAACCGTGGCCGGCCGCGGAAGCGGCATCGACGGAAGCGCTCGCATCTGAAATCGTGGCAGTTGCCACCGTTGCTATCTTGCCCGGTGCGATCGCGGCCGCGCCATTCGGAGCCACGATCGTGCCGCGCGGCGCCACGGCCACGTAGTTTCGCAAGCTGATTGACGGCATAATGCGCCGCAATTGCTGCTCGTCGTGGCCCGGTCCGTGCAGCCAGACCAGAAGCGGATAGGCGTAATTCGGTTCATAATGCAGCGGTGCGAAAAGAGAATAGGGCCCGCGGCCCGAAATCGCCGGCCTCTTTGCCGGAAGCATAACTCCAACTCCTGAAACGCTCGATAACGGATTCGCGAGGGCTGATTCCGGTCGGATGCGATTCATAGGCACCTGTTCTGCTGCGTTTCGAGAGCGGAACACCACGAGTCTGGACTCTAACTTAGCCGGTCGATCGCTGTCAACGCCGCGCGAAATGCTAGCATCGCCGCGTTAGCCGCGACCGGCCGACTGCGTGAGGACCGAAGCCGGCTCGCGATTCCGCGGCAAGCAAGGCCATCAGCCGGTCAAAGCCGCCATCGCCTTCACCAACTCTTTCACCGCATCGATGCTTTTTTGAAACGCGGCTCGTTCCTCGGAGTTCAATTCGATTTGCACGACGCGCTCGACGCCGCCGGAACCCAAGATCACCGGCACGCCGACGAAATAGCCGCCGACGCCATACTCCTTGTCGCAATAGGCCGCGCAAGGGATCAATCGCTTCTTGTCGCGAACAATCGCTTCGACCATCTGGGCGGTCGCCGCGGCGGGAGCATAATAGGCGCTGCCGGTTTTCAACAACCCGACGATCTCCGCGCCGCCGTTGCGAGTACGCCGGATAATTTCATCGAGCCGCCGGCGATCGAGAAGTTGCGCGACAGGAATGCCGCCGACCGAGGTGCAGCTTGCCAGCGGAACCATCGTGTCGCCATGGCCTCCCATCAAAAGCGCGGAGATATCCTCGACGCTCACGCCCAGTTCCATCGCCAAAAAAGCGCGATAACGGGCCGTGTCGAGAACCCCGGCCTGACCGAGCACGCGCTGCGGCGCAAAACCGCTGACTTGATACGCCCGCTGCACCATCGCATCCAGCGGATTGCTGACGACGATAATCACGGCATTCGGGCTGGAGTTCTTGATTTCTGCCGCAACCGCGCCGACGATCTTGGCGTTGGTCGAAAGAAGATCGTCGCGGCTCATGCCGGGCTTGCGGGCGATTCCGGCGGTGATTACGACGACGTCGCTCTCGCGAGTGTCGGAGTAGCTGGTGGTGCCGACGAGCCGGGAATCGAAGCCTACGATGGGCGAAGCTTGCATCAGGTCGAGCGCTTTGCCGGCCGGCATGCCTTCGGTTTGGGGGATATCGAGCAGAACGATATCGCCCAATTCGGCGGCCGCGCACCAATGGGCGGTCGTGGCGCCGACATTGCCCGCTCCGATGATCGAAATTTTCGCTCGACGCATGAAATCTCCCTTCCTAGGGTCGATGCCCGACTTGGCTCGAGCGTGCTTTGTTCTCGATAGACATTTCCAGTTCAAGGCCAACAGTAATGCAACCCGACTGTTTTGCAAAGGGGGGCCGTGGGAACGGCACAGCCATGAACCCGCGATACTTCAGGTGGGGCGCCAATTAGGTCGGACGTCAATTTTGTTCAAGGGGATGGCGGTTCAATTTGAACGTCGTCGAACGTCATCGCGGCGATGCCGCCGGCACCGTGGAGAATATTTTCCGGATTCCAATCGGCCTCTTTTAAGTAGGTGATTTTCCGCGCGGACGAAGCAGCTTTCAGCTTTAGCTTGAGGTTACTCCCGACGGCCTGGCCGGAAATAATCAATCCCGCCTTGCCGTCCAAATAGAACTGGCTTTTCAATGCATCGTGCCAGATTACTTTTTGATCGAATTCGAGGACAATCTCGTCCTTGTCGGCGTTCGTATAGCGCGCTTCGTGAAGGTCGGGCGGTGTGATCGAGGCGGCGGCCTTGCTACCGTAAAAATCTCGTTCGATCAGTGGTTGCATGAGCGCGGCGAATTCCGCCCAGCCGGCAAGAGGATAATGGCAGCCGCCGGCCGGTTTGATTCCGAGCGTCGACATGATGCTCATGTTCGAATACAAATGCGGCAGTGTGCGTTGCACTTCGCGCAGCCGGTCGCCCGATCCTTCGCGGCCCCCCATGGCACAGGCATTCGGCCAAATCTGAAAGATGTAGTAATGGGAAAGATTGGGGAAATCTTCTTTCCACGCGGCCGACATATCGACAAAGTATTGCTGGTACGTCTGCCAGCCGAATTTGCCCGTCGGACCATCGGCGCCCTGGTCATTTTCACCTTGATGCCAGAGGATTGCGCGAATGCCGTGCGTCAGCTTTGCTTGTTGAATGCGCCATAGCATGCGGCCGTAGATCGTGTCCAAGTCGGCGTGGTTCGCCGGTGAGGGTTGATGCTGGTCGATTCGCGTTCCCCCGACGGCACCATTGATGATGAAGATTGGAATTTTCTCGCTCTTCACAAGCCGCCTTGCAAGCTCCATTCCCCAATAGCCAAGCTCAGCTTTGTCGCTGGGCCGAGCCTTCCAGACGGGATTGCACCACAGGTTTTGCGACACATCTTGCGCGCCGCCCGCGGGGCTGCCATAGCTGCGAATCCACGGGCTGATTTCGCGCGGCGATTCTTCCCCGGTGTCGGTGGCCAGGGCATTCGACTGGCCGTCGATGAGAAAAGCATCGCCACAGAGAAGGTTTTTTGCGGTGCGGCGCACGGTGTCGGTCCCATCGATCCGTGCGCCGAATTCAACGCGGTATTCGATCAGTCCCGGTTTAATCTTTAGCGCAAAGGAATACGACTTGTCGGCTTTGAGCGGCTTGAATTCGTTTGTGACCAATCGATCGCCGGCATAGAGCTTCAGAAACACACCCTCGGCCGGACGGTCGAGCACGCCATTGTAGTAAAGTGTTCCTTCATTGTGGTCGTCGCGGGCATAAAACTGATTGTCTTCGGGTTTTTCATCTTCCAGCGGAACTCTCTCGATCCACGGGTCCTTTGCGGGCTCGGTCACTTCGATTGTTGCCGATGCGATGGTCGCCGGCCCGCCGTTGTCGATCGCTGCCGTGACGGTGATCGGGCCGGTGAATTGCGAGCGTTTGAGAATCAGCCGGTCGGGAGCCGCCGCTTTGAGCACGGCGCCGCCCGATACAGTCCACTTGTAATTCAATTGGCCGGCTCCCGCGGTTTGCATTGCCGCAAGATTTGCAATCTCCGGCACCACCTTGATGCGATCGCGGCCATTCCATGCCGGCGGCGCTCGCAAGGTAAACTCCGGTTCGGGAATTGTCTCCTTGATAATCGCCGGAATGTCGACCGTTTTTGCTCCGGAAGCAAATATGGCCTTGAATTGCAGCGAGCAGGCGGTGTCTCCCACTACACGGCCGGCGTCGAATGTGTACGAGAATCGATCGACGGCCACGACATTTGTTTCGCCGTTTCGCTTGAGAATCCAGTACACTTTCTTGGCGCCTCCGGCTCGCGCCGTCAGCGTCGCATGCTTTCCTTCGCCGATCGTGACCGCCGATGGCGAAACCGTGAGAAAATCACCCGGCTGAGCCAGCGTGCCGACGAGCGTTTGGAGCAGCTTTTGGTTTTCATACTCCAATTTCACCCAGTCAGCCGACCGGGCGACTTTCGAAATCCGAACTTCGGCAATATCGCCGGAAAAGTTGTAGTTGTTGTACCAGCCGCCGATCCACATCCGCACCGGGCTGCGAATATTGAGCACGGGATTGGCATTCGCCGCGATTCCGTCGAGCCGGCCGTTCACGTAAAGCCGCGAATCGGTGTTGGTATACGTGTGAACCACATGAATCCATTGCGACGTCGGCAGCCGGCCGACCGACGAAACATTGCCGCCGGAGAAATAGCAATCCATACGCATATGCGGCGGGCTGGCCAATTGCATGACGACCTTGCCCCGCGCTTGTTCATTGCCCCAACCGACGATCGTCGCATTCGAGCGATCGGCGCGAAACCAAACCTCTGTCGAATGCGGGCTGGCCCCCACGGGAAAACCGGCGACCTTTTCGCCGCAAGAAATGCCCTTGCCGACTTGGAAATGCCGGGCCCCGGCAATGACACCTGGACTTGCCGTCGTGCCGGCATCGATTGGTGCAAGCGAGCTGACCTCATCCTTCATCGGATTCTTACGGTCGCTCAAATGCATGACTTCCAGGAAGCCGTTCGACGAATTGAACACCGCCGCGCCGTTGGATTCGCCGGCCGCGTCTGAATTGCCCCAGTGAAGCTCGATTTCTTGGCGCGAATTTCCGTGGATCACGGGGAGCCGCACCCAAATGGCCGCCGTTCCATCCTCGGCATCCCACTGCTCGATTTGATAGCTCAGCGGCTTGCCATCCTGCGAGAAGCGGATATCCGCCCCGTCGGACTTCGCCTGATGGAAATCGAACGATTCCTTGTTCAATCGCACAAGGACCGGGAATCCCTCTTCCCTTGCCGTATCGGGCAGGTTAGCGCCGTCAGGAGTGGTCAGAACGGCGAGCGAGCCGGAATGCCGCCAACCGTCATATTGCGCGAAGGCCGATTGGAGTGGCAGCAGTAAAACGACGGCGAAGATCAATTTCTTGGCCACGGAAATTCGTCCGTCGCTGGTGAGGCGGGTTCCTGCTACCGCTTGCTCATCCCGGCCATGACCGCAAATGTGCCCGCGGCGGCAACGGTTGCCAGCAATAGGCCGCCGAACATTTTTAGCCAGCCGAAACTGTCGCCCGAATTCAAGAAAACCTGAAACCCGATAACGACCAGGCAGAAGACCATGATCGAGACCAGAATTGCGTTCTTTGAGTCATCCATATCGGTTGCCGGGATCGACGGATGAATGGGAGGATTTATGGAGGTGAGGGGTGCCCCAGGAAAGGCTGGGGCAATGGTCGCCAAAGGGACCGTCTGGTGGGGGCCTTCCCTGGGCCTGGGCTGCTCTGCGATTTTGCAAGCATTTCGTCAAACAATTTCGTCTTTGACGATCGCGACGTAGTGCGGCGTTTTTTGCGATGCGGTCAGTTCGCCGGCTTTCTTGTCGGCCTGCTTGCGCTCGCTGTATTCGAAGAGGTGGACACGCTTGCCGGTTTGATTGAAGATCCCCCAAAAAGCCTTGCGGCGAACTTCTTTGGCCGTTTTCGCTCGACTCTTGCGGGCAGTGGCCCGCTTGGGCGCGGCCTTCTTGGCCTTTTTCTTTGCGCCGCCTTCTTCCCCATCGTCGCCATCGCCTTCATCGGCGTCTTCGACTTCGTCCGCCGCTTCGGCCGCTTCCGCCGCCTCGCCGGCAGCCCGCAACTCTTTTCGATTCAATATTTTGCGAGCCATGTCACTCTCGAAAGGAAACTGGAAATGGTTCGACGCGCCAAATTTCGCCCCGATTTTTCCGGGCCGACGGCGTCTATATTAGCGAATCGCGAAGCGGCGGGCTAGGAGCGGAGCGTTGGCGCGGAGCAATAATTTCAGTCGGCAAAGGAACGGCAACTCGACGGGCGCTTCGCGCTTCTCTTAGCTTGCCGCTTCATCGGCCGCCGCATCGGCCGCGGGAACAATTGGCGTCGCGCCGGGCGGGGGCGTCCCGCCGCCAGCGCGAACGTAGCGACTTCGCTCGCGCGCATATTCGTCGGCAGCGGGCAGATCGGCGGCCGGGTTGCTTGCCGGCAGATTCGCGGCCTCCGTCGCTCGATCGAAGAGCCGCTGCAAGAACGGCCGGCACCAACCACAACCTGTCCCGGCCCCGAAGCATTCGCTGATCTGGCTGGCGCGCCGTGGCCGCTCGACGCGCAAGAAATTCTCCACTTTCCGCTTCGTCACATGAAAACAGAGGCAAAGTTCGTCGTCGGGAAGCATGACGGGGGAAGGGCGATGGCGGACTGAGCAAAAATCGGAATAGATGGCATTGTGCAGTTTACCCGATTTTTTGTTCCGACGTCCGCGAATGCTTGGCGGCATCGCGACTGGACGGAAACGAAGGTAAGCTTTGCACCCTAGCAAGACTCGTCGGCGCTACTCTGAAATGTGTCGACCGAACTGGTTCTCCGATGCGAATCCGAGCTGCCATCGCGGGATCTCGCCGCTGTCCATCGGCATTTTTCGGTTGCCTGTTTCAATCGCGCTTGGACGCCTATCGAAAGGCCGGACCGCACGACTGCCGATGATGAAGCGATGGTGCTTCCGGCGGCGGCATCGATTTGGCGTTGGAGTCAGCGTGAAGACCGCACCGAGCGGGACCTGTCGATCCGACGATATCTTTGCAAACCAATAATCATTATCGTCAAGTGCCGATTCCCTTCGCCAAAATTACGGCGATTAATTCGACATTCGCGGGGGCCGCCGCCAAATGCGCTGACTAGGTTTGTCGGTCTTGGATCCGCGCTTTCGCTAGACAGTCGTTCTGCTGCCGGTTTAGAATCGAATAGACCGTCCTTGTCTTTTGCCATCGATAGGCGCTGCATGAGCTTTTCCTTCCGAACCGTTTGGGCTCTGCCGCTGGTTGTCGCTGGCCTTGCGCTTGTCGGTTGCGGGCAAGAGAAGGCGGCGGAGACGGGGCCACCGAAGCCGGTGATCGCGGTGAGCATCTTTCCTGTCGCCAGTCTGGTCCAGCAACTGACCGACGATTGGGCCGAGGTGGTGACACTCTTGCCCGAGGGGGCCGAGGAACACGATTTCGAAATGACGGCCGATCAGGTGCGTCAGCTCAGCCGCGCCGACCTGCTCGTGCTGGTGGGAAATGGCCTGGATACTTGGGCAGAGTTGAAGCCCGGGACGACCGCCGGCGCGAAGCAGCTCGCCGTTTTGCGAATGGGCGATTTGCTCAAAGATTTCAAAGCCGATAATTCTGCGAAACAAATGCCGGTCGCAAGTAAGCCGTCGGTTGCGCCGGCGGCTCCGGCGAACGCGATTCCGCCCGCGTCAGGTCCTGCCGCGGCGTCGGAAAATCTCGCCGCTGCCGACACCCGGCCCGACAGTGCCACGCGCCTTGGGCCGCCGCCTCCGCCGGTGCCGGATGCAGCCGCTTCGGCCGCGCCGAACAATCATTTGTGGCTCGATCCGGTGCTCGTCGCTCGGTTTGTCCAGGCGATTGCACATCCGCTGTGCGAGCGCTATCCGGAGCATCGGGCCGAAATCGAAAAAGCGGCGTCCCGGCTTCTGGACGACGTGCAGCGAATTGACCAAAATTACCGCCACGAGCTATCCATGGTGCGACGGCGCGAGCTTGTCACGTTTCACAATGCGTTCGACTTGATCGCCAATCGCTATGGCTTGCTCATCGTGGCCCGGCTCACGGACATCGAGGCCGATCCGCACGGTGGGGTGCCGCCCGACGCCTACCTCGGGGCGATCAAAGCCATCAAGAAATATGGCTTGATGGTGATTTATTCCGAGCCCGAGTTTTCCGCGCAGGAAGTGGCCGGGATTCGGCGCGAAACGGGCGTTGAATTGCTGACGCTCGATCCGCTGGGCGGCCCGAAAATCGACGGCTACCGCACCTACCAGGAAATGATGGAATCCAATCTGAAAACGCTCGTCAGGGGGCAAGGGCTTGACACACCCGGTCCCGAGCTCCCTGTGCCGGTTCTTCCCGACACCGCGAGGCGAACACGGAGCACGGATCCTGATTTCGATGTGCCGCTCCACATTCCGTCCGGCGAAAAAAAACAGAAGAAGAGCGGCCGGCCCGATCTACTCTCGGACCCCGACTTGCGGTTTCCGCCGATTGTCGCGCCGCGCATTGAACCGTCGGGGTCCGGCGATTCCAATCCGGCATTTCCGCATTCGCAGCCGTGACGGATGAAATGCAGCACGCGGAGGTGCGCAGACGCGGGGGAAAAGAAGAATGCACGGAATGGCGGCGATCGAACGAATAGGAACGCCGTTGGCTACGAATCTTCATCACGACCGCCCCATTGGCCCGGAACCGTGCCCGCATGGCAGCCTGGCCGAGCATCGGGCCGGGTCCGACGCGGTTTGCCTGGACGGTGTGAGCTTCAGCTATCCTTCGACCCGCGGGTCAGCGGATCGCTCGCTGGCGCTTCGCGATGTGACTCTGCATGTCGAGCAGGGCTGCAGCCTGGGAATCATCGGCCCAAATGGCGCCGGAAAAACGACGCTATTGAAAATCATTCTTGGCTTGCTCGAAGGATTTCGCGGCACCGTCCGAGTGCTGGGAATGACGCCGCGAGAGGCTTGCCGCCGGGGCGGGCTGATCGGCTACGTACCGCAGCGCCACGATGCCGAATGGCGATTTCCGCTCACCGTCAGGCAAGTGGTGCGCATGGGGTTGATCGGCAAAACCGGTCCGCTGCAGTGGTATTCGCGCGCTGATCGGCAACATGTCGAATTGCTGATGGAGCAACTCGGGATCGCGCCGCTGGCCGATCGCCCGATCGGCGATTTATCCGGGGGCCAGCAACAGCGGTGCTTCATTGCCAGGGCACTGGCCGCCAAGCCAAAAATCCTGATCCTCGACGAACCGCTCGTCGGCGTCGACGAGGCGGGGCAACAGCAGTTTGCCGAGTTGAGCCGCCGGCTGCACAATGGCTTGAATCCGGCGGCGAAGGGGCCGCGTGCGGCGACCGGCGATGGCGGTAGTTCGAGCACCGATTCGAAGCTGACTCTGGTGATCGTCAGCCACGATATTCGCGCCATTGCCGCGAGTTGCAGCCGCGTGGCTTGTCTCAATCAAATGATTCATTATCACGATTCGCCGGCCGGCCTAACCGAAGACGTGCTCCGCGAGGTGTTTCAGCACGAAATTTCGTCGGTCCTTCGCGCGCCAAAAACCCCTCCGCACGATTCGCTCCCCAGCATGCACGATCTGCAAGATAGCTTGCCGAAACCGCCGGCCGATCAAACGGCGAAGGAAAACATCGTTGGGCGGAAATAATCGATTGGCCATGCTCCAGCGATCCACGGTCGTAGCTCCCGAGCCGCTATTGGCATATCTGATCGGCTCGCTCGGATTGCAGCGCAAAACCGCCAAAACGCTGTTGAAGCACGGGGCCGTCGCCGTGAATGGCCGGACGGTGCGGCAGTTCGATCAATCGCTCGCGGTCGGCGATGAAATTGCGGTCAGCGATGCGCGAACCGCCGCCGCCGCCGACCGATTGAGGCATGCCCGAATCAAACCGGTCTTTGAAGACGACGCTATGATTGTCGTCGAAAAACCCGCCGGTCTGTTGACCGTTGCCACCGACAACGAGAAGACCGACACGCTGTTCGTTCGGCTGAACGAGTACTTGCGAGACGTTACCCGCACCGCCCGCGCCCCAACTTCGGATCAAGCGCTGGTGGCGCATCGGCTCGATCGAGACACTTCGGGCCTGGTGGTGTTCGCCAAAACGCCGGCGGCGCAACAGTATTTGCATGCCGCCTGGCCCGAGGTTGAAAAGATTTATCTGGCAATCGTCGTCGGCCGGCCGGAATCCGAGCGGGGCACGATCACGAGCTACCTCACTGAAACGACGTCGCTACAGGTTTTTAGCAACGATCGGGAAACGCCCGACGGACGATTGGCGGTCACGCATTATCGCGTGTTGCAATCGCGGGGCGAGTTTTCGCTCGTGGAGGTGCGGCTCGAAACCGGTCGCAAGCATCAAATCCGCGTTCATCTCGCCGGCCTGAGCTGCATCGTTGCCGGCGATCGGCGCTACGGGGCAAAGCTCGATCCGTGCCGGCGGCTGGCGTTGCACGCCCAAAAATTGACGCTTCCACACCCGACGAGCGGCGAGCGAATCAGTTTCACATCGCGACTGCCGTCGGCGATGCACAAACTGTTTCCAAGCTGGAAACAGCCGACGACTTGAGAGTGACGATATCGGTGGGCCATTCCCACGGCTCTGCGTGGGTGGTTTTGGCAAATAAACACATGTCCACGCAAGGCCGTGGACATGGCACCCATAATCAACTCCTATCGTCGCCCCGTTTCGGCGGCAATCCAGGTCAACCGATCAATTCGGCAATCGGGTCGGGATGGGTGACCAAGTATTGTGGCCTCCCGTTCGGGTCGCGGATAGTCGTGGTTTGCGGATCGATGCCGAGGAGATGATAGAACGTGGCGAACATTTCCTGCAAGTGGACGGGCCGATCCTGGGCGGTTTCGCCGTAGCGATTCGTCGAGCCGATCACCTGTCCCATCCGCATTCCGCCGCCGGCGACCAATGCACTTGCGGCCCGAGCCCAGTGGTCACGGCCGGCGCCGGGGTTGATCCGTGGAGTGCGGCCGAATTCGCCCCACATGACGATCATCGTGCTGCCGAGCAACCCCGAGGCATCGAGGTCCTCGATCATCGCGCTAAGGGCTGTATCGAGCGGAGGCAATTGCCGGCGGAGCGACGTGAAATTCTGCGCGTGTGTATCCCAACCGCCCCAACTCATGCTGATGATTCGGACGCCGGTTTCGATCAGCCGCTTGGCCACGAGGAACGTGCTCAAGCTTTGATCGGTGTTGATTCCATAGCGCTCGCGGACTTTTGTATCGGCCTTTTCCCAGTTGAGGGCATCCGCCATTTTGTTCGACGTGATCAGGCCGACCGCCCGTTGATTGAAGGCATCCATCGCATCCATGGCGTGCGTGCTATCGACGTCGCGGCGGATGCGGTCGAGCCGGCCAAGCAATTCGGTGCGGCTGTGGAATCGATCCAAACCGATTTGCTGCAACTGCAAATCGCCCCGCCCTTCGCTGTTTGGCCGGAATCCGGAATAGACGGGTCCGAGAAATCCGGTGACCGAATGGCCCGACAGATCGACAAATGTCGGCACCGACTTTTCGGTCGTCGGGCCGCGGAGCTTGGAAACGACGCAGCCCAAGCTCGGATGGCCACCGAGGCTCTTCAATTCGCTTTGCGACCAGCCGCTTTCCGTTTGATTCGGGGCATGTTCGTCGCGGATGTCGGTCAGCGAGCGGACGATGGCAATCTTCTTGCCCAACCCCGCCAGCTTCGGCATGAGGTGGCAGATTTCCATGCCGGGGACGGTGGTGGCGATCGGATGGAATTCGCCGCGGATTTCCGGCGGAGCGCTTGGCTTGAGATCGAAGGTGTCGATGTGCGAGGGGCCGCCCGAAAGATAAACGTTGATAATCGATTTCTGTGAGGCCGGCGCTTGCAGGTTGCCTTGGGCCGCCGCTGCCTCGCCACGGAGCAAGCCGGGCAACGTCAGTCCGCCGAAGCCCATGGCGCCGATCTTGAGAAAGTTGCGTCGTGTCAGGCCGTCGCAGTAGCTCTGCCGCTTGCCAAAGAGAGTCAGCATGGCTCGAATCCTCCGCGGATAAAGGTGGGAATCGCGGAACGACTTCGTCACACCAGCGGGCAAACTTCCTGTTTGGTGCGGCGGAAGGCGGGCAACCGGCCATCCGGCTGGTTTGCTAGGGATTCGTTATACCACTTCCGAGCGACAAATCAACCATTGTTTATGCTTTATTTTGAGCGGGCCACGCCCACAAGAAGGCACTCGCGAAACCGCAAGCGCGCATCGAACCGGCGCTTGAGCATCCGGCTCGCTTATGGTTTCGCGCGTCGGCAACCGCGGTGATTTCCGGCCGATATCAGCCGATCTTTCCCGCTTTTTCCAGATACGCGATCACTTCATCGGCCAGCGCGTCGGCCGATTTGGTGCCCCCGTCGAGGACGAGTTCCGCGTTTGCCGGCGCCTCGTAGGGATCGTCGATACCGGTAAAGCCCTTCAACTCGCCGGCCCGGGCCTTTTTGTAGAGCCCCTTTGGATCGCGTTTCTCGCACACTTCCAGCGGCGCATCGACAAACACTTCGATGAAATCGCCCGGCTTGAGCCGCGCCCGCACCGCATCGCGATCGCGACGATAGGGGCTGATAAACGCCGTCAGAGCGACGGTGCCCGAAGCACAGAACAACTCGGCGACGGCCCCGATGCGGCGAATGTTTTCCTCGCGGTCTTGAGCGGAAAAACCAAGCCCGAACCGCTTGGCAAATTCCTCGCCGTGCCGCTCCTTCAGCAGGGCGGGCGACGCGTTGAGGCCCATCCGCACATTGTCGCCGTCGAGCACAAAACTCTCCACGCCGCGCTGGTGCAGCTTATGGTCGACAAGGTTGGCGATGGTGCTCTTGCCGCAAGCGCTCAGACCTGTGAACCAGATCACGCATCCCTTGTGCTTATGAGATTGCTCGCGCTCTTCGCGGCTGACGCTGTGATCGTGCCAATGGACTTGAACTTTTTCTTCAGACATGGCGAGACGAACTCCTGAACTCGATTGTGAAGGCGTGACAAAAAAATACCGGCCGATTTGGAACACCGGATGATAGCCGAGCGCAAGAACTGCGCAAAGGGTGGGCATTTCCGCAGCGACAAAGTCTCGGCTGGATGCGCTTGTAAGTGGATCGAACCAGCACGGCGAAAGTCCTCGTCAAGGCGTGGGTTTGAGATTTGTCACCGAACGCAACTGCGTTGCCGCGACGCGGGCGAGCCCCGATGAGGTAACACCATCACCGGGAAAGCCGGATGTGCGAAATCCGCTTTTCCGGTTGGGCGGGACGTGGTGCCGAATTCACTCGGTTTTCCCGACTCCGATCTTAGACGCCCCAGGGGTTTGGCACGCGGCTGCGATTGTGTCTAGGATAGGGCTCCCGACCGCACGGACGGCCATTCACAAATCCACCGCGCCGGTCGACGTGCAATTCGCAGCGAGCCCCATGGAGTCGCCCCCAAAATGCGGTGCCGAATTCTAAGATATTGCCAGTCCCGATTGCGCTGGGCCCTGGTTGTGGTTGCACTGATCGTCTTTGCGAAGCCGCTCGCGGCTGGAGATTTCAGCACGCAAGTGATGTCTGCCACGTTCAAGATCATCGATCCAAAATCGACAGCCACCGCGTTCGTCCTCAGTCGGCCGCTCAAGGGAGAAAGGGGGAAGCCTGAGCAATTCGAATCGGTATTGGTCACCGCGGCGCACGTTTTCGAGCTGACCGAGGGAAACGACGTTACCCTGCAATTGCGCAGCAAGAAAGGGGAGGGCGATTATCAAAAATTGCCGATGAAACTGCCGATCCGCGCCCGCGGCAAACCGCTTTGGTTCAAGCATCCGTCGGCCGACGTGGCGGCGATCCGTCTTTCGCCCCCCAAGGAGGCCGAGATTCCGCGGCTTTCGCTAGACCTTTTGGCCGACGACTCGACCTATAAAAAATTCGAATTGCATCCCGGCGACCGGATTTTTGGCTGCGGTTATCCGCACCAGGTCGAGGCAAACGCCGCCGGATTCCCGCTATTGCGGAGCGGCGTTATTGCGACATTTCCCTTGCTGCCGGCAAAGACGGTGAAATCCTATTTCGCCGATCTGAACACCTTCGAAGGCGACAGCGGCAGCCCGGTGTTTTTCGACGAAACGAATCGCTCGTATGGGGGAAAGGCGCAGCCGGGCGCCGTGCGGCTGATTCTGGGCATCGTCATCGCGCAAGAATTCTTCGACGAGGAAGTAAAGATGCACTACGGCACGATCAAAGCCCGGCAGCGGCTCGGCTTGGCGATCGTCGTGCCGGCCGAATTCATCCGCGAAACCGTGCAACTGGTGCCGCCAAAACCGTGACCCTAAGCCGTATTTGCTCGAACTAGTGGTTGCCAGCTTGTCGACGCCGCCTCGTCAGCCAAGAGCTCACGGGGTATGATGAAGGAAGGTGAGAAACGGTCGCCCGCCGTCGGTGTATTCAGTCTTAGGTGATAGACAATGATGTCCTTTCGAAAAGTGGGCGAGTATGTTTCGGCCGAGCCGTTTCGGCCATTTCGGATTACGATGGCGAGCGGCCAAACTTACGATATTCGGCATCCGGAAATGATTCTCGCGGGCCGAGCGACGGTTCGCGTCTACACCGCCACCGGCGACGAGCAGCAAGAGCGCTGGCATGACCTTTCGCTGCTATTGATGGAAGCCTTGGAACCGATCATCGCAACGTCGGAAACCGCCCACTAACAACGCGTACTTGCTCATTTGTCGTTCCATTCTTAAGCATTTCCCCGCATGACCAGTTTGCCGATCATCGATTCGCCCGTTTTGCCGGTCGCCAAAGGCGCCCCTGCTGCTCCCGGTCAAAAGGGGACCTACGCCTTCGTCAGCCTCGGGTGCCCCAAAAATCTCGTCGACAGCGAACGGATGCTTGGGCTATTGCAGCTCGACGGCTATCGGCTCGTGCATGATCCGGTCGGCACCGATTTTGTCGTCGTCAATACGTGCGGCTTTATCGAGCGAGCTCGGCAGGAATCGTACGGGGTTATCCGCGAAATGCTCGCATTGAAGCGGCAGGGACAAACGCGCGGGGTGATCGTTTCCGGATGCCTGGCCGAGCGCGAGAAAGAGGCGCTGCTGGATGCTTGTCCGGGCGTCGATCGATTGGTCGGCGTGTTCGGGCGGGAACACGTCACGAAGATGGCCGACCGGCTGTTCGGCAATCTCGACGAACAACGGACGGTTTTCCAACCGGCTCCGACGCGGCCTCTTTCCGACCGTTCGCGGCTGCGGATCACGCCGCCGCATTTCGCGTATCTGAAAATCTCCGAGGGATGCAATCGGCTCTGCACGTTCTGCGCAATCCCGAAGATGCGCGGCAAGCACCATACGAAGCCGATGGAAGAAGTGATCGCCGAGGCCAAGGAGCTCGCGGCCGATGGCGTTCGGGAATTGAATATCGTCGCCCAAGATACGACCTACTACGGCATCGATCTCTACGGCCGGCCACGGCTCGCCGAATTGCTGAGCGAATTGACCCAGATCGAGGGGCTGGAGTGGATTCGCTTGCTCTATCTCTATCCGGAGCACTTTACCGACGAATTGATGGACGTGCTTGCCGACGATAACAAGATTTTGCCGTATCTGGATATTCCGCTACAGCACATCAACGACACGATGCTCCGCCGCATGCAGCGGCGCGTGAATCGCACGCAGACGATGCAACTTTTGGATCGGCTGCAGGCGCGGATCGACGGCTTGGTGTTGCGGACGACGCTAATCACCGGCTTTCCCGGCGAAACGGACGAGCAATTCAACGATCTCGTGGGTTTGATCGCCGAGCGGCGGTTCCAGCGGTTGGGTGTGTTCACCTATTCCTTCGAGGCTGGCACGCCGTCGGCCCGGCTCGACGGCCATTTGCCCGACGACGTGAAGGAAGCTCGGCGTGAGGCAGTAATGGCGGCCCAGCAAGAGGTAGCCTTTGCCTGGAACGAAGAGCAACTCGGGCAACAGCGCGAGGTGTTGCTCGATGCGCCGGTGCCGAATGAGCCCAACGTGTGGGTCGGCCGCACCTATGCCGAAGCCCCAGACATCGACGGCGTGGTGTATGTGACGGGCGAGGGATTGCAGGCCGGGCAGATTGTTCCCTGTGAGATCGTTGCCACGAGCGAATACGATTTGATCGCCGCCCCGGTGGGCGAACCGAGTTGAACAAGGCTACAGGCTTGAGGCTACAGGCTGAAGACGCCCGGTGGCCCGAGCCCGGAGCAAAACACCGTGCCGCAAGCCCTGTAGCCTGTAGCCTCCCATGTCCACCAGCACTGAAAAGGCCCGGCCGCCGCTCATCGATTTTCGCAAGGCATTC
Source organism: Pirellulales bacterium (assembly GCA_036267355.1). NCBI lineage: Bacteria > Pseudomonadati > Planctomycetota > Planctomycetia > Pirellulales > Pirellulales bacterium. Next base: position 121,600 of record DATAWG010000042.1, read on the forward strand.
AATGTGCCCAACCAGCTCACCACGATCCGGCTGTTGCTGGGCGTGGTGCTGTTCTGCCTGATCGGGTTCGACTATTATCTTCCCGCGATGTACGTGTTTATCGTTGCCGCGGGCACCGACTGGGTCGACGGTTTTTATGCCCGGCGGTACAACCAAGTGACCACGCTTGGCCGGATTCTCGATCCGTTCGCCGATAAGATCATCATTTGCGGCACGTTCATTTTTCTTGCCGCGCTGTCCGCCGATTCGAAAATCACTTCGGCAATGGCGGTGATTGTCGTCGGGCGAGAACTGCTCGTGACTGTGCTGCGAAGTTTTCTCGAGCAGCACGGATCGGATTTCAGCGCCAAGATGTCGGGCAAGCTGAAGATGGTGTTGCAATGCGTGGCCTGCGCGGTGAGCTTGTTTGCTCTTTCGTATCTGCGCGCCAGTCCGCCGGTAGCGCCGCCGGCGTGGGTTCCGCCGACGCTGTTGATCGCCGTCTGGTCGGCGGTGGTGCTGACGGTGATCTCCGGGATCGTATATGTGTTCGCCGCGATCAAGTTGCTGCGGCAATAGAAACAGCTTTGCCAATAAATCCGTGATCGACCGATGCCCCCTGCCGACGCGCCGCTGCCGCTGGCGATAAAACTGTTGATCGGCGCGGTCGTGAGCCTTGGCCTTCTGACGGCTCTTTTTGTGGCAATCAAAGCGTGGCGCCGGCCGCCGCTGTTGCCCTACGAGCCGCGCCGACCGGTTCCCTGGGGGGCGAATGATCTGGTGCTCACGGTGCTGTTCATTTTCGTGATCGGCTACGCCGGCGCGCAACTCACGGCTCATGTTCAGGGCGCCCCGCCCGCGCAGGCGGGACAAGAAAGCAACACCGTTTCGGTGAACGGATACTACATCGGCTCTTTGGCCGAGCTCGCCGGCGTAGCCATCGCCATTTATCTGATGCGGCTAGTGGCGAACGCGACTCTTTCGGATCTGGGTTTCGGGATTCGGCGGCTCGGTCGCGACATCGGCGTCGGAGCGGTGGCGCTATTGGCGAGCGCCGTGCCGATTTACGGTTTGAATGAACTGTTGACCCGCTATGTCAAATACACGCACCAAGTGCTCAAATCGCTTGAATCGCAGCCCGACGTTCGGATGTTCGTCGCCACGGCCGTGGCAGCGCTCGTCGTGGCGCCGCTGTTCGAAGAGTTTTTGTTCCGCGTCTTGTTGCAAGGCTGGTTCGAAAAGATTGAGTCGCTGCGGCGCATGTTGCGGCTCGGCTTGCCCGGCGAGGGGCCGGCCTGGTGGCCGATCGTGCTCAGTTCATTTCTGTGGGCGATCATGCACTGGCAGAACGGCCTGGCCGCCGTGCCCCTCTTTTTCTTCGGCCTCGTGCTCGGCTATCTTTATCAGCGGTCGCACCGCATTTGGCCCTCAATGACCACCCATTTCCTGCTCAATGCAACCACAATGACCGCCCTCTGGTTTCAAATCCACCACGGCCACTAAGCTGATTTCGGCCATCGCGTTCTCTCCGCGTCTCCGCGTCTCCGCGTGATAAATCTTTGAACCAAAAGCAGGAGAATCCATGCCCTACGGTTTCGGCATCATCGGTTGCGGAATGATCGCCCGATTTCATGCTCATGCGATCGACGAAGTGAAAGGAGCCAAGCTGGTCGGGTGCTTCGACACATTCACGGCGTCGGCCGATCGTTTGGCCGCCGAAACCGGCTGCAAGGCCTATCATAAGCTGGAAGACATGCTGGCCGATCCGAAGATCAATATCGTCACGATCGGCACGCCGAGCGGAGCGCACATGGACCCGGCCGTCGCGGCCGCGAAAGCCGGCAAGCACGTGATCGTCGAGAAGCCGTTGGAAATCACGCTCAAGCGTTGCGATGCGATCATCGCCGCCTGCGAGCGCGGCGGAGTGAAGCTCTCGACGGTGTTGCCCTCGCGATTCCACGACGGCAGCCGCGAATTGAAACGGGCCGTCGATGCCGGCCGCTTCGGCCAACTCGCGCTCGGCGATTCCTATGTCAAATGGTTTCGCACGCAAGCCTATTACGACAGCGGCGCATGGCGCGGCACTTGGGAGCTCGACGGCGGCGGGGCGCTGATGAATCAGGCCATCCACAGCGTCGATCTGCTGACATGGCTGATGGGCCCCGTGGCGGAAGTGCAGGCCCAAACCGCCACGCTCGCCCACCAGCGGATCGCGGTCGAAGACACGGCCGTCGGCACGCTGCGTTTCGCCAACGGAGCGCTCGGCGTCGTCGAAGCCAGCACGGCCGCCTATCCTGGCTATCTCAAACGGATCGAAATCAACGGCTCCGAAGGCTCGGCCGTCTTGGAAGAAGAAGACATCACTCGTTGGGATTTCGTCAAAAGCCAGCGGCGCGATGAAGCGATCCGCGAGCAGATGCACCAGCGCCGCAGCACCGGCGGCGGCGCCGCCGACCCGTCGGCCATCGGCCATCACGGCCACGCCCGCCAATTCGCCGACGTCGTCAAAGCGATCCGCACGGACGGCACGCCCGCGGTCGATGGCCGCGAGGGGCGAAGATCGGTGGAAATTATCTTGGCGATTTACAAATCGGCCGAATCGGGGCGGCCGGTCTCGCTGCCGCTCTCAGGCGACCCGACGCTAACCGCCCGCCGGAGAACAAAGGCTTAAGACTACAGGCCGAGGGCATGAGGAAGTGAACTTTCCCGCGGCCGTGCGGTTAGCGACAATAGAACTGGCCTGATCGTCAACCGGTAACCTGCCCTTCGTCATATGCAACTCCCTCGCAATCCAACTCGCGCTGTCCGCATTGGCTCGGTCACGATCGGGGCCGGTCATCCCGTGGCCGTGCAAAGCATGACGGCGACGTCGACCCAAGATATCGCTGCCACCGTGGGCCAGGTGAACGATCTTGTCCGCTCGGGCGCCGATATTGTTCGCATCGCCGTGGACAGTCGGCGCGATGCCGAGGCGTTGGCTGCCGTGCGCGATCAAACATCAGCCAATCTTGCCGTCGATTTGCAAGAAAACTACCGACTGGCGGAAGTGGTCGCTCCGCATGTCGACAAGGTGCGCTACAATCCGGGCCATCTGTACCACCACGAACGCGAAAAGCCGTGGCAAGACAAGGTGCGCTACCTGGCCGACGTCGCGGCCGAGCACGATTGTGCGATTCGCGTCGGGGTGAATTGCGGCAGCGTCGATCCGGCCGCCAAGGGCCGATTCGCTGCCGGCGATTGGCTCGGCCCGATGCTCGCCAGCGCCCTGGAGCATTGCGAGCTGCTGGACCGATTGGGCTTCACGCGGTATTGCGTGTCGCTGAAAGATTCCGATCCGGCGAAGGTGATCGAAGTGAATCGGCAATTCGCGGCCGCCCGGCCCGACGTGCCGCTGCACCTCGGCGTAACGGAAGCCGGCCTGCCGCCCGACGGCATCATCAAAACGCGGATTGCATTCGAGCAACTCATTAGCCGTGGGATCGGCGACACGATTCGCGTCTCGCTCACCGTGCCGAATTCTCGCAAGGGAGAGGAAATCGCCGCGGGACGGCAGATTTTGGCCGATGTCGCCGCCGGCCGGGTCCGCAGTTTCGTCGATTTCGGGCTGAAAACGCTGAATATCATCAGTTGCCCGAGTTGCTCGCGCGTCGAGAACGAGGCGTTCATCGAACTGGCCGAGCAGGTGAAGGAGATGACTCGCTACGCCGAGCAGCATGCGATCACGATTGCCGTGATGGGCTGCCGCGTGAATGGCCCCGGCGAAACCGACGACGCCGATCTCGGCCTATGGTGCGGCCCGAAGCACGTCAATCTCAAGCGTGGCAGTGAAGATTTGGGGGCGTATCCCTACGATCAAATTCTGCCCCGCCTGCGATCCGAGCTCGACGACCTGATCGCCCGCCGCACACAGCCCGCATAGGCGGTCGGCGTTCCCCGAGCCCGCAGCGCTAGCAAGGAAGTCTTGCTTTGTGGCCATGCCGGCTGCCTTGAGGAAGGCTGGCTTCAGCGAATGGTTGGAAAGGCGCGGTGAACGTGATGAAGGTTCCTCTCTCCGAAATGAAAGACGACTTGGCAAAATACCTTCGTGTTGCCGAGAAGGAGCAGGTCGTAATCACGCGGCGTGGTCGCCCGGCTGGGGTCTTGATGGGTTTCGCCTCCGCAGACAAGTGGTTCGACTATCGGCTCGAGAATGAACCCCGCGTTCTGAAACGAATCGAGGCGGCTCGGAAGAGCTTGCGCCAAGGGAACGGGGTCAGAATCGAGGATCTCCCGCCGTCGAAACCGCCCAAAACCAAACGTCGGAAATAACGAATTGCCGCGCCGGGCTTTGCTGCCTCGACGAAATTTCACTTTCTGGACATCCGCGGCGAGTCGAGTTAGACTCGCCGTGCCGAACGGCTGCGGCATCGCGGGGTTTGCTTCTTGTCGTCGATTCGTGGCCGCGTTTTCTTTCCGCGGCTTGGCCACGGAATTCGTTTTGTCCGATTGCAGCAGGGCGCGATGGACTGGACGCAGCACTACAATCCGGCCGGCTCGGAGATTCTTTCGACCGCGCTTGCGGCGCTGCCCATCATCGTGCTGCTCGGCCTGCTGGGATTGTTTCGCTGGACCGCGCCGAAGGCGGCGGCGGCGGGGCTGTTGACGGCGCTTTGCGTGTCGATCCTGGCGTTTCGCATGCCGGCGAACATGGCGTTTTGGGCGGCCGGCCTGGGGGCTTGCTTCGGGCTGTTTCCGATCGGCTGGATCGTGTTTGCCGCCGTGTTTCTCTACACGCTGACGGTCGAGTCGGGCCAATTCGAAACGATCAAAACCTCGGTGGCAGCGCTCTCGCCCGACCGGCGAATTCAAGCGCTCTTGATCGCCTTCAATTTCGGCGCGTTTCTGGAAGGCTGCGCGGGGTTCGGAGCGCCCGTGGCCATTTCATCGGCATTGATGATCGGCGTCGGCTTTCCGCCGCTGTATGCCGCCGGCTTGGCGCTGTTGGCCAACACGGCCCCGGTCGCATTCGGTTCGCTCGGGATCCCGATCACCACGTTGGGCGACGTCACGAAAATCGATGCGAACATTCTCAGCGTCATGGCCGGCCGGCAGTTGCCGTTGTTCTCGCTATTGATTCCGGTGTGGATGGTGCTCTTGATGTCGGGCTGGCGGGGATTGCGACAAGTCTGGCCCGCCGTGTTGGTGGCAGGGGGGAGTTTTGCCACGGTGCAATTCGTCGTCTCGCAGCATTTTGGCCCGATGCTGGTCGATGTCGCGGGGGGGCTGGTGTCGCTGGTGGTCATGGCGATTTTCTTGAAGTTCTGGCAACCGAAAGAACTATGGCATTTTGCCGGCGAGCGCGAGGCCGTGCCCGACCCGGTGGCCGAAGCAGCGGGCGGGCCGGACGAAGCTGCGGGATCGCCGCGGCAAGCGTCGCCGCAAAAGAATTCGCAACCAGCCAAGCCCCGGGTCTATACCCACGGCGAGGTCGCGCGGGCCTGGGTGCCGTGGCTGCTGATGTCGCTATTGGTGTTTGCGTGGGGCCTGCCGCAGTTTCGGATGCTGGTCGAAACCCGCACGACGGTCAATGTGCCGGTGGCGGCAATTCATAATCGCATTTATCGGAGCGAGCCCGTGGTGGCGCCGCCGGCCAAGGCCGAGGCGGCCCTGTTCAAATTCAATTGGCTCTCGGCCACGGGCACGGCCGTCATGTTCGCCGCGATTCTCACGGCGATTTGGCTTGGAATTTCGCCGTGGCGGTTCGCCAGAACGTTCGTCCGGACGCTCCGGGCGTTGGCTTGGCCGCTGTTTACGATCGCCGCCATGCTGGCGATTGCCTACACGACGCGCTACAGCGGCACCGACGCGACGCTCGGCCTGGCATTCACGCACACGGGCGCGCTGTATCCTTTTTTCGCCCCGTTGCTCGGCTGGCTGGGCGTCGCGCTAACCGGCTCCGACACATCGTCGAACGCCTTGTTCGGCGACTTGCAACGCATTACCGCGCAGCGGCTCGGGTTGAGCCCGGTGCTGATTTGCACTTCGAACAGCACCGGGGGCGTGATGGGAAAGATGATCGACGCGCAAAGCATCGTCGTCAGCGCTTCGACGACCGGCCAGGCAGGGAACGAATCGCAGATCCTGCGTTTCGTGTTTTGGCACAGCCTCGCCTTGGCCTGCCTGATGGGCCTGCTGGTCGTGTTGCAAGCCTACGTGTTCACCGGCATAGTGCCGGCACTACCGGCGAAATAAATCATTCGCGAGGCCGGAGTAGCTACACTAGCCCGAAGCGTTAGCGAGGGTGCCACTGGGACTCACCCTCGCTAACGCTTCGGACTGCGATTTCGCAGCCGGCCTCAAATTCCCGGCGGCATGAATAATCCAAGTTAGCGCCAGGCAAAATCGCCGGCGTTGACGCTGGGGAGATGCGTTACGCCCATCAGATGCTTGTCCACGGCGCGGGCGGCTTCGCGGCCCTCTTGGATCGCCCACACGACGAGCGATTGGCCGCGGCGCAAATCGCCGGCCGCGAACACCCCGGGCACGCTCGACATATATTCGGCGTTCGTTTTCACATTGCCGCGCTGATCGAGTTCCAAACCCAAATCGGCGATCGGACCGGTTTTTTCCGGGCCCAAAAAGCCCATCGCCAACAGCACCAGTTGGCATGGCCAGCTTTGCTCCGAACCCGGTAGCTCGCGCATCACCATCCGGCCCGAATCGTCTTTCATCCATTCGATCTGCACGGTGACGAGATTTTTCACGCGGCCTTGCTCGTCGCCATGGAATTCTTTTGTCAGAATGCTCCAATGCCGCGCGCCGCCTTCTTCATGCGAAGTGCTGGTGCGGAGGATCATCGGCCAGAGGGGCCACGGTGTGTGCACCGGGCGTTGATGGGCACGCGGATAATTGCCCACGTCGGGCGGTTGGGAAAGCAATTCGAACTGCGTCAGGCTGCGGCACCCTTGGCGGTGCGACGTGCCGGTGCAGTCGCTGCCGGTATCGCCGCCGCCGATCACGATCACATCTTTTTCGCCGGCGAGAATCTGGCCCGCAACGGCGTCTCCCTGGTTGCGGGCATTCTGTTGCGGCAGGAATTCCATTGCGAAATGGATTCCTTGCAGATCCCGACCGGGGATCGGCAGGTCGCGCGGCTTGGTGGCTCCGCCGGCGAGTAGGATCGCATCGTATTTCTCGCGCAATTCGGCCGTCGGGACCGTCACGCCGACATTCGCATTGCAGCGGAACTCCACTCCCTCGGCCTCCATCTGGCGAATCCGCCGCCAAACATGCGACTTTTCCAGCTTGAAATCAGGTATGCCGTACATCAACAATCCGCCCGGCCGATTGGCCCGCTCGAACACCGTCACGCCATGGCCGGAGCGATTCAACTGCTGTGCGGCTGCCAAACCTGATGGCCCGGAACCGACGACGGCCACGCGCTTGCCGGTGCGAACCAGCGGCGGCTCCGGCTCGATCCAGCCGTTGGCGATGCCATGATCGGCGATCGCCATTTCGATTTGCTTGATGGCCACCGGGTCTTCGTTGATCCCCAGCACGCATGCCGCTTCGCACGGCGCGGGGCAAACACGGCCGGTAAATTCCGGAAAATTGTTCGTCGCATGCAGCCGATCGAGCGCCTCGCGCCAATGATCGCGCGACACCAAATCGTTCCAATCCGGAATGATGTTGCCCAGCGGGCAGCCGGTGTGGCAGAACGGCACGCCGCAATCCATGCAGCGCGCCCCTTGGCGGTGCAATTCCTCAATCGGGAGTGGCTTGAGAAACTCGTTGAAGTGTTTCAGCCGATCGGCCACCGGCTCCTTGCCGCCTGTCTGTCGAGCGTATTTCAGAAACCCGCGCAGGTCACCCATGGCTCACCTCTTGCAGCGCGGCCGGGTGATTTTTTGAAGTGTGATCGCCGTCGGCCGCATTGCCGTTCGCTGCGTCGCCGCCGCTGCCATTGCCGTTGCCGTAGCCGGCGTCGGCCATGCGGGCGGTTTCTTCCATCGCGCGCTGCAATTCGGCGAGCGCGCGCTTGTAGTCGATGGGCATTACTTTCACGAATTTGTCCGTCAATCGGTCCCAATTGTCCAACACATACTGTCCGCGTTCGCTGAGCGTGTATTCCACATGGCGGCGGATCATTTCGCGAATCGAATCCAACTCGGCGGCGTCGGGCGCTTCCAGGTGAACCATTTCGCGATTCACCAGCGGCGGAAAAGTGCCTTGCTCGTCGAGCACATAAGCCACGCCGCCGCTCATGCCGGCCGCGAAATTGCGGCCCGTGTTGCCGAGAATGATCGCCTGGCCGCCGGTCATGTATTCGCAGCCGTGGTCGCCGATGCCTTCCACCACCGCCGACGCTCCGCTATTGCGCACGCAGAATCGCTCGCCGGCGATGCCGCGGATAAACACTTCGCCGCTGGTGGCGCCGTAAAGCACCACGTTGCCGGCGATGATATTTTCCTCGGCTTTGAACGTCGACTCCCGGGGCGGATAGACGATGATACGTCCGCCGGAAAGGCCCTTGCCCAAATAGTCGTTCACGTCCCCTTCGACCCGCACCGTCACACCGTGCACGCCAAACGCCATCAGGCTTTGACCGGCGCTGCCGATGAAATTGAGCTGGACCGTGTCGTCGTGCGAGAAGCCGCCGGCCCCGAAGCGGCGCGTCACTTCACTGCAAAGAATCGTGCCGACGGTGCGGTTCACATTGCGAATCGGCAAATGGGCCACGATCGGCGTTTGCTCATCGAGCGCAAGCTGGCACAACGGCAACAACGTCGTGACATCGAGCGACGATTCCAATTGATGGTCTTGCGACTTGCAGCAATAGGTCTTCACCGCCGGCGGCGCCTCCGGTTGGTAGAGAATCTTCGAGAAATCGAGGCCCGAGGCCTTCCAATGCGCGATGGCACGGCGAACGTCGAGCCGATCCACGCGGCCGACCATCTCGTTGATCGTGCGGAAGCCGAGCCGGGCCATGATCTGCCGCACTTCCTCGGCCAGCAGGAAGAAGAAGTTGACGACCGCCTCGGGCTTGCCGGTAAACTTTTTTCGCAGCACGGGGTCTTGCGTGGCGATGCCGACCGGGCAGGTGTTGAGGTGGCACTTGCGCATCATGATGCAGCCAAGCGTCACAAGCGCGGCGGTGGCGATGCCCCATTCCTCGGCGCCCAACAGAGCGGCGATGGCCACGTCTTTGCCGGTGCGGAGCATGCCGTCGGTTTGCACGACGATGCGGCTGCGGAGATCGTTTTTCACCAGCACTTGGTGCGTCTCGGCGAGCCCAAGTTCCCACGGCAGCCCGGCGTGTTTGATCGACGTTAGCGGGCTGGCGCCGGTGCCGCCGTCGTGTCCGCTGATGAGCACGACATCGGCCTTGCCCTTGGCCACGCCGGCCGCCACCGTGCCGACGCCGACTTCCGCGACGAGCTTGACGCTGATGCGAGCCTTGGTGTTGGAATTCTTTAGGTCGTGGATCAACTGGGCGAGATCTTCGATGGAATAGATGTCGTGGTGCGGCGGCGGCGAGATCAAGCCGACGCCGGGAGTGCTGTGGCGGATGCGTGCGATTTCGCGATCGACTTTGTGGCCGGGCAACTGGCCCCCTTCGCCGGGCTTGGCCCCTTGAGCCATCTTGATCTGCAATTCCTCGGCATTGACGAGATACAAACTCGTGACGCCGAACCGCCCGCTGGCCACCTGTTTCACCGCGCTATTGCGCCGGTCGCCATTGGCGTCGGGAACATAGCGGGCCGGGTCTTCGCCCCCTTCGCCCGTGTTGCTCTTGCCGCCGATCCGGTTCATGGCCACGGCGAGTGTTTCGTGCGCTTCTTTCGAGATCGAGCCATACGACATCGCGCCGGTGGCGAAGCGCTTGACGATTTCCACGGCCGGCTCGACCTCGTCGATGGCGATCGGATTTTCGGCCCATTTGAATTCCAACAGCCCGCGGAGCGTGAGCAAGCGCGTGTTTTGCTCGTCGATCATGCGGCAATAGGCTTTGAAATCCTCGCGGCTATTGATCTGCGTGGCTTGCTGTAGCTTAGCGACAACTTCGGGGCTGAGCATGTGGGCTTCGCCCTTGCGACGCCACTGATATTGGCCCCCCACGTCGAGATCGAGCGTTTGCGGCACGGCCACGCGTGGATAGCCATGCTCGTGCCGGCGGAGCGATTCTTCGGCGACCCCTTCCAGATCGATGCCTTCGAGCCGGCTGGGGGTGCGAGTGAAATACTCGTCGACAAAGCGGCTCGCTAGGCCGATCGCTTCGAAGATCTGAGCTCCGCGGTAGCTTTGCAGCGTCGAGATGCCCATTTTCGAAATCACTTTCAGGATGCCCTTCGCTGCGGCTTTGACGTAGTTCTTGTGCAGCTTTTCTCGCGGCATGTCGCGCGGCAACAGGCCGTCGGCATGCATCTGGTCCAGCGTCGCCAGGGCTAGATAGGGATTGATCGCTCCAGCACCGTAGGACGTGAGAAGAGCGAAATGATGCACTTCGCGAGCCTCGCCCGTCTCTACGACCAGACCGCAACGGGTGCGTGTTTCCTGGCGGATCAAGTGGTGATGCACGGCGCTGGTGGCCAGCAGGGCGGGGATCGGCACCCAGTCGGCATCGACGCCACGATCCGAAAGAATCAGGATCGTCGCTCCCTCTTCGAGTGCCCGAGACGATTCGCCGCGCAGATCCTCCAATCGGCGCCGCATTCCTTCCACCCCTTCGGCACGCGGAAAGAGGATCGAAAGCGTGTGGCTGCGCAGGCGGCCGCGCCCCGCGCCAACTTCATACCCACGCAAAGCCGTGGGCATGGCGCCCGGCAGGGCCCCGTCACTCGCCCCTCGCCCCTCGCCCCTCCCTTGGTTTCCGAGCTGCTTGATGATCGCCAATTCGGCGTCGGTGAGGATCGGCTGCTCAAGGCGCAACAGGGCGCATTGCTGCGGAGTTTCGTCGAGCAGATTTCCTTCGGAGCCAATCGTCGTGATTAGCGACGTGATGATTTCTTCGCGAATCGCGTCGAGCGGAGGATTGGTGACTTGGGCGAATAGCTGCTTGAAATAGTTGTAGAGCAGTTGCGGGCGGTCGGAGAGCACGGCCAGCGGCGTGTCGTTGCCCATCGAGCCGATCGCCTCTTGCGCGTCGGTAGCCATCGGGCCGATCAGAATCCGCAAATCTTCGAACGTGTAGCCGAACGTGCGCTGCAATTTGACCAACGGCCGATCATGGTAGCCGTTGGCGTGGCCGTTGCGCGGAGCGGCACCATGTTCACTAGGGTGTTCCTCGTGGCCGGATGGGCCATCATGCGAAGCATGCTCGGCATGGGCGCCGGCGGATTCCTTCAGATCGGTGAGCTTGACGATGTTTTCGTTCAGCCATTCGCGATAGGGATGCCGAGCGGCAAGGCCGTTTTTGATCTCCTTGTCGGCAATGATGCGCTGCTGAGCAGTGTCGACCAGAAACATCCGTCCGGGGCGAAGCCGCCCTTTGTATTCGATATTTTCCGGAGGGATGCTCAACACGCCCGCTTCGGAGGCCAACACGACGTAGCGATCCTTTGTGACCCAGTAGCGGCTGGGCCGCAGGCCGTTTCGATCGAGGCAGGCGCCGATCATCGTGCCATCCGTGAAGGCCATCGAGGCAGGACCATCCCACGGCTCGAGGAGACACGATTGATATTCGTAGTAGGCCTTCGATTCGTCGGACATGCTTTCATGGCCGGCCCACGGCTCGGGAATCAGCATCGACATCGCTTGCGGCAAGCTTCGGCCAGCGAGGACGAGTAGCTCCAACGCATTGTCGAAAATGGCCGAGTCGCTCGCCCCCGGCGTGCAGATGGGCATGATCTTGTGCAGGTCCGGCCCATATTTTTCGCTTGCCAGCATTCCCTCGCGGGCATGCATCCAATTCACGTTGCCCCGCAAGGTGTTGATTTCGCCATTGTGCGCCAAGAAGCGGAACGGGTGGGCCAAGTCCCAGGTGGGAAACGTGTTCGTGCTGTAGCGCTGATGCACCAGGGCAAGTGCCGAAACGAATCGCGAATCTTGCAAATCGAGATAATAGCCCTCGGTTTGCTCCGGCAGCATCAATCCCTTGTAGATCAGCACCCGGGTCGAAAGGCTTGGAAGGTAGAAAAACTTTCGCTCGCTCAGCCGGCTCGTGCGAACGACGCGCTCGATCCGCTTGCGAATGACGTAGAGCTTCCATTCGAGCATGTCGGGCGGCGTTTCAGGACCGCGCGCGATGAAGATCTGGCGTACGACCGGTTCGACATCGCGAGCCAGCCAACCCAGCACGCGGTTGTCGACCGGCACATCGCGCCAGCCGAGCAACTGCTGACCTTCTTCGGCGACGATCTGTTCGAGGCGCTGCTGGCAGAATTGGCGCTGCGCTTCGTCGCGTGGCAGGAATACCGCCCCGGCGCCGTAATCGCCCGCGGCCGGCAATGCGATGCCCAAATCGGCCGCGACCGCGTGCAGAAATTCGTGCGGCATTTGCGTGAGAATGCCGCAGCCGTCGCCGGTGAGCGGGTCGCAGCCGCAGGCGCCGCGATGGCTCAGATTGACGAGGATTTCCAGCCCCCAGCGCAAGACGTCGTGGCTTTTCTTGCCGTCCATATTCACCACGAACCCGACGCCGCAGGCATCGTGCTCTTGGGCAGGATCGTAGAGACCGGATTCGGGGCGGGTGGAATGATTTTCAAACATGGCAGTTTTCAGACGCGGTTGGTAAGCGTAGTACGGGGCTTTTTCGCCGGCGCACTGCCGACGGCTTCTACACACTTGCAGCCCGGCGGCGAACGCCGCCGGCGCTGGAATAAATGTCACGAACCGGTTTGGGCAACCGCCAATTGCCGCGAACGGCCCGGGCCCGCGCCGTTCGATTTTCCATTGCCCTCTGCGATTTTCCCAGGCTCCGCCGCCGCTGCGCTGGCCGCCGGAGCCAACGGTACAATCGCACTGCTGCCCACAACATCCTCCGTGTCCTTGTCGTCCGTATCTTTTCCCACGAGAGCGCTGCCGACGAGATCTTTGCCTTCGGAACACAGCAGATCGATGAACCGCCGAACGGTGACGCCCAAATCCTTGCCGCGGCGGTGAATGATCCCCAGCGGCCGCACCAATTCGTCGGTGGCCAGCGGCACCGCCGCCAACGTTCCGGCTTCGACTTCACGAAGCACGGTGGGCTGCGGCAGCAAGCCGATTCCGGCATCGATTTCGATCGCGCGCTTGATGGTTTCCACGTTGTCGAACTCCATCACCACGCGGACTTCGACATCGTGCAGATGCAAGACGCGATCGATTTCTCGACGAATCGTCAGATCCGCGTCGAAGCCGACCACCGGTTGCCCGGCCAGTTCTTCCAATTCGATCCGCCCGCGGCGGGCAAACCGATGCGACGGCGCGCAGACGAGCATCATCGGCTCCTCGCGCCACAGAATGGCCTGCAACGACCGCGATGCCTTGGGATAGCTCACTAGCCCCAAATCGGCCTGATCGCTTTCGACGACTTCATACACCCGATGTGGATGCAAGTATTCCAGCCGCACGTTGGCCTTCGGATATTGGCTTAAGAACTGTTGGAGATAACGGCTCATGTGGTGCAGCCCGACCGAATAAATCGATGCCACGCGCACCCGGCCCGCCACCTCCTCATGCATCGTGCGAACTTCTTCTTCCAGCGCGTTGTAACGATCCAGCAGCTTGCGGCACCCCTCGTAAAACACTTCTCCCTCGGGCGTTAGCATGAAAGGCCGTTTGGAGCGGTCGACCAGCTTTACACCCAGGCGGCATTCCAACTGATGCACCACTTGGCTGGCTCCCGACTGGGAAATCCCGTTTTCATCGGCCGCTCGGGAAAAACTGCGCCGGTAGACGACATCGCAGAATATTTTTAGGGCTTTGAAATGCATAGGATCAAGCAAATTTCAGCGAGGGCAAAACGGCAGCGGCCTTCGAGCGAACACCCCGCCCAATCGGATTACAATATCAAATACAGTTCCGCCTCAGCATTCGCAATGGAGATGATAAATTAAACGCTCCGTCCGCTCTGGTCAAGTATGTTGTATGAAGGTTTTTCAACCCAGCCACATCCCGGCCCGACGCTAGCACGACCATTGATTAGGACAGTAAACTTATTTGCAATAATGGGTTATGGATAGATTTGGGGCAGAACGCGATAAGCGGTTGTAATACGAGACCGGCGCCGCGCCTAAGGGTTCGGACTGACCGGAAAATCAACGAGTTGCGGAGCGACGAATGTCGCACTTCAGAATGGCGAATCGAAGCAGCCGACAAAGAGTTCCCGCTTTACCTATTTCGTGGCTGGCAATTGCGAGGCTATGGGCAAGCTGCCGGGCTGGCCATAGCCAAGCCTAATCGCTCCAGGGCTGCCACACGATTCCATCTTAAAACTGCCACTCCGGGGCGCCCAGCGGGTTTCCCCGCTGTCCTGGCGAACTGCCGCGACCTCCCTTTCCATCTGAGGCGCGTTGACGTAATCCACCCAATTCCATGCGCGCGGCCAACGGGCTCTGGATGGCACTTTCCGTCTACCTGTGTGGCTAGGCGTCCGTCACAAAAACAAACCTGAATAATTTTCAGTTTTTTCTTACGCTGCTTTCATCCTGGACCACCACCGGGCTTTCCGCCGCGTTGACAATCCGCGGCGGGCGACCCTAGAATCCGAGGTTTCTTCAGCCTCTCGATTCTTTGCTCAAACCGCGCGCCGATGGCCAAAGCGACTTATCAAGCTGCCGGCGTCGATCTGGAGTTGTACGAGCAAGCGATGGCCCGGTTGCCGCGGCTGTTGCACCGCACGTATTCCCCCCGCGTCATCCCGCTCGATGGCGGTTTTGCCGGACTGTTTCAACTCGATTTCACCAATCAGCTTTTCGCCCGCAAATATGTCGATCCAGTGTTGGTTTCGTGCACCGATGGCGTGGGGACGAAGCTCAAAGTGGCCGTCGAGGCGGGCAAGCACGACACCGTGGGCATCGATCTCGTGGCGATGAGCGTCAACGATGCGCTCTGCTGCGGCGCGGAGCCGTTGTTTTTCCTCGACTACGTGGCGATGTCGCGCGATGATCCGCCGCTCTTGGAGCAAATCGTCAAAGGCATCACCGACGGCTGCATTCAAAGCGATTGCGCGCTGCTCGGCGGCGAAACCGCAATCTTGCCCGGCTTCTATCAGCCGGGCGATTACGATCTGGCCGGCTTTTGCGTCGGCGTCGTCGAGCGGCGGCGCGTGATCGACGGCCGGGCCATCTCCGAAGGCGACGTGCTCATCGGCCTCGCTTCGAGCGGATTGCACTCCAACGGCTATAGCCTGGTGCGGAAAATCGCCTTCGAAATCGCGGGCTTGAAAATCACCGACCACGTCGAAGAACTCGGCCGAACCGTGGGCGAAGAACTCTTGGAGCCGACGCGAATCTACGTCCAAGCCGTGCGCCGCGTGCTCGGCCGATACCGGGTGAAATCGGTCGTGCACGGCATCGCCCATATCACCGGCGGCGGATTGCACGAAAACCTCGAACGCGTGCTGCCTGAGAATTCGCGGGTCGTGATCCAGCGCGATAGTTGGCCGCTGCCGCCGGTATTCGCGTGGCTTCAGCGGCTCGGCGAGGTCGATGCCGCCGAAATGCAGCGCGTGTTCAACATGGGCATCGGCATGGTGATGGTCGTCAGCCCGTTTTATGCCGACAGCATCCGCAGCCAATTATCCGACAACGGTTATGCGAACTGGCAAATCGGCCGGATCGAGCGCGGCGAGCGCGGCGTCGTTTGGGGTTGACCGGTAGTAGGCGTGAGACACAAATAGCGCCGAAATGCGCGACGAGGCAATGAGCGCGCCACGCACGCCGATTCCGCACCGGCTCTACGCCGGGCCGGCCGATCTGATTTCTTCGCTGGCTTGGTCGGCATATTTGGCGAAATTCTGGCGGAATAGGGCCGCCAGCTTCTTTGCCGCTTCTTCATAGCCGCCCGTGTCGGGCCACGTGGCGCGCGGTTGCAAGATCGACTCGGGCAGGCCCGGGCAGCGCGTGGGAACCGCGAGACGGAAGATCGGGTCGACCGTGGTCGGAGAGTCGGCCAAGGCGCCCGAGTGGATCGCATCGATGATGGCGCGGGTGTGCGAAAGCTTCATCCGCGACCCGACGCCAAACGGCCCGCCCGTCCAGCCGGTATTCACCAGCCATGTCTGCGCCCCGTGGGCCCGCAGTTTCGCGGCGAGCATTTCGGCATACACGGTCGGGTGCCGCACCAAGAATGCCGCGCTGAAACAGGCCGAGAACGTGGCCTGCGGTTCTTTGACGCCTTCTTCGGTTCCGGCCACGCGCGCCGTATAGCCGCTGATGAAGTGATACATCGCCTGGGCTGGCGTGAGCCGGCTCACCGGCGGCAAAACGCCGTAGGCGTCGCAGGTGAGAAAAATCACGTTGCGCGGATGCGGCCCCAAACATGGCGCCTTGGCGTTCGGAATGAATTCGATCGGATAGGCGGCGCGGGTGTTCTCGGTGATCGCGGCGCTCGAGAAATCGACCTCGCGGGTCTCAGGATCATAAACCGTGTTTTCCAGGACGGCGCCAAAGCGGATCGCGTCGTAAATTTCCGGCTCTTTTTCGGCCGAGAGATGGATGCACTTGGCGTAGCATCCCCCTTCGATATTGAACACGCCTTCTTCGCTCCAGCCATGCTCGTCGTCGCCGATCAGCCGCCGGGCCGGGTCGGCGGAGAGCGTGGTCTTGCCGGTGCCCGAAAGGCCGAAAAAGAGCGACAGATCGCCGGCCGGTCCTTCATTCGCCGAGCAGTGCATCGACAGCACGCCGCGCTCCGGCAGCAGATAGTGCATCAGCGTGAAAATGCCCTTTTTCATTTCGCCGGCATATTCGGTTCCAAGGATGACGTATTCACGCCGCTCGAGGCTCAAATCGATGCTGGTGCGCGATGTCATCTGGTGCGTGTGCGGGTTGGCCGGGAATTGGCCCGCGTTGAAGATCACGTAGTCGGGCTCGCCGAACTCGGCCAGTTCGAGCTCGCTCGGGCGCAGCAGCATGTTGCGCATGAAGAGCGCGTGGTAAGCACGGGCACAGATCACGCGAATCTTGATGCGATACTCCGGCGCCCAACCCGCGTAGCCGTCGAGCACATAAACGGTTTCGCGCGTGTTGAGAAAATCGATGGCCCGCTGGCGATTGATGATGAAGATCGCCTCCGCGAGTTTGATATTCACCGGTCCCCACCAGATATCGCCGCTGCTGGCAGGGTTGTCGACGATCCGCTTGTCGAGCGGGCTGCGGCCGGTTTTCGCGCCGCTACGGATCATGAGCGCGCCGCTGGAAGCAATGGCCGCCTTTTCGTGAATGACCGCATCTTCGTAGAGCACTGCCGGCGGCGCGTTGCGAACGACATGCGCAACTTGGATTTCATATTGTCGCAGGTCGATCGAGTCGGACATGGTCACGGCTCCCTGATGCAGTTTGATAAAGCCCGCGCTCGCCGCCGGCGAAAGCGATTATAGGGCCGAGAATGCACGGCGGTCACGAGCAAACCGTCGCCGACGGCTCTGGTTGCGGTTTTCCGCAGGATTCTTGGCGCTTTGGCCGAACAGCGCAGCTGCTGGATGCGTATGGTTTTGTACGGTACTGATCGTTTCGGATTTCTCGACACGTCGTGCGCCACCCAGCCATCGCGCCTGTTTGGACTATCCGTGGTTTGCTGCAACAAGCTAACATCCAACTGGTTGCAAGCTGCCGCCGCTAGCGCAATCGACTGCGAATCCTGCCCGCCCCAAATCCCATCCACCGACCACCGTTCAACCCTGACCGCGCATGCTTCAACTCAAAAACGTCAAGAAATCGTTTACGGAGCCCGGCGGTGGTCGGCTGCCGATCCTCGATATTCCGGAATTGAAAGTTGGCGTCGGCGAGCAGGTCGTGCTCGTCGGACGAAGCGGCTGCGGCAAGACGACGCTATTGCACATTATTTCCGGCATCATTCGCCCCGACGAGGGATCGGTGATGGTCGACGATGTCGATGTCGCCCGGCTCCCCGAGGCGGCCCGCGATCGCCTTCGAGCCGACAAGTTGGGTTATGTGTTTCAAACATTCAATCTGTTGGCCGGCTTCTCGGCTTTGGAAAACGTGTTGCTCGGAATGGCTTTCGCCAGCCGGCATGCCGACTCGCATCGGGCCACGCATCTGCTCGAGCGCGTCGGGCTGGGCCATCGGCTCACCCATCGCCCGGCGATGATGTCGGTCGGCGAACAGCAGCGCGTGGCCGTGGCTCGGGCGTTGGCCAACAAGCCCGAATTGTTGCTGGCCGACGAGCCGACGGCCAACGTCGATGCCCGGCATCAAAAGCAGATCATCGACTTGATCCGCGAGACGTGCCGCGAAGAAAACGTGGCCCTGCTGTTGGTCACCCATACGGCCGACGTAATGGCCCAATTCGATCGGGTGGAAAATTTGGAGCGGATCAATCGAGCGGTAAACGGCCCGGTGGCAGTTTCGCCCGTTTAGCGCTGGTTCGCCCCGCCGCTTGCGGCGGGAGTTGCGACATGCGAAACCGCAAGCGTAGTGCGATGTTTAACGGCGGTGGACGATCGACCTCACTGAACGGCGGATTTTGCAATGAGTCTTTGGAAAATTGCGTGGCGGAGTATTCAGCAGCGGTCGTTGGCCTCGTCGCTGACGGCCGTATCGATGGGGCTGGGTGTCATGATGGTCGTGGCGGTGCTCGTGGCCGGCAGTGTCGTGCATAATTCGTTCGCCACTGGCAACCAACTCGGCTTCAACGTCGTCGTCGGCGCAAAAGGGGGCCGGCTCGATCTGTTGATCAATTCCGTCTATTATCTGAGCCGCCCGATCGAGAACATTCCTTGGAGCTACTACAAGGAGTTTCTGCCAGCCAGCGCGCACAAGGATCGCAAACCTGGAAAATATGCTGGCTACGTGCTCGAAGATGATCCGGATCCGAACACCGCCGGACTGGCGATTCCGATCTGCCTCGGTGATTTTCTCGGCGATGAGAAGGCTTCGTTCCGCGTCGTCGGCGCTCCGCCCGAGATGTTCACCAAGCTGCTGAACTCGAAATTCCAGCCCGGCGGCGAGGTCTACAAGACGGGCGATTTCGCCACGGCCGTCGTCGGCGCCGAAGTGGCGAAACACTTGCATCTGAAAGTCGGCGGCGACGTTGTGCCCATGCACGGCGGCGTCGGCGGCGAGAAACACATGCCCTTCAAGATTACCGGCATCCTCGAGCGAACCGGCACACCGGTCGATCGGGCCGCGTTCGTGAATATTGAAGGCTTTTTCCTCATCCCCGACCATGCGAAAGGGCACGTCGAGCCGGTGCTCAAGCCCGGTGAAAAAGAGCAGATGCTCACCACCCCCGTACCGGAAGAGCAACGGGAATGCACGGCCATCTTGCTTCGCACCGCCAGCGTGGATGGCGCCCCCCGCAGCCTGACCGCACTCACGCTCGTGCCGACGATCAACAAGGAAAACGTCGCCCAAGCAATCCAGCCCGTGCAAGAAATCAGCGTGCTGCTGAACACCTTCGTTCGGCCGGTGGAATTGATCACGGAAGTGCTGGCGTTGCTGGTCGTGCTCGTGGCCGGGATCGGAATTCTGGTGAGCATCTACAACTCGATGAGTGAGCGGCGGCATGAAATTGCTGTGATGCGGGCTCTCGGCGCCCGCCGCAACACGGTGATGACCGTCGTGCTGTTCGAATCGATCTTGCTCGCCCTCGGCGGCGGATTAATGGGTTGGCTCGCCGGCCACTTTTTGATCGGCGTCGCTGGACCCTATATCACTGATTACACCGGCGTCCAAGTCGGTTTCTTGCAGTTTTCTCCGACCTTCGAATTGATTCTGATTCCGGCGCTGATCGCGCTGGCGTC
The DNA here is from genome assembly GCA_036267355.1 of Pirellulales bacterium. Classification (NCBI taxonomy): domain Bacteria; kingdom Pseudomonadati; phylum Planctomycetota; class Planctomycetia; order Pirellulales; species Pirellulales bacterium. The sequence continues at coordinate 141,464 of DATAWG010000042.1, forward strand.
GCTGGTCGGTTTCCTGCCGGCGCTCTCGGCCTACCGCACCGATGTCGGCAAAGCGCTAACAGCGACACCGTAACGACGCCCACACTGTAGCGATCGACGAGCACCCTCTCCCCTTGCGGGAGAGGGCAGGGTGAGGGATTCAAGAACGGAAGCTACTTTTTTGCCAGACGTCACTCGCGGCGGCGGGCTTGCACAATCCGCGCATGGCCGGCGAGGTCCTTGATCGTCGGCGCCGGAACCAGCCGCTGCTCGGCGGCAAGCAGTCGCGCCGCGGCCGGCTCGATCATCGGGCTAATTTCGATCAATAGCCAGCCGCCCGGTGCGAGATGCTCGGCCGCCTGCGGCAGCAGCCGCTCGATCACTTCCGTTCCGCGATCACCGGCCAGCAAGGCGCCGCGCGGCTCGAAATCGCGGACCGTTTTTGCCAGCGAAGCATATTCCGCCGAACTCACGTACGGCGGATTGCTGACGATGAAATCGAACTGCTGATCGCTCACGGTAGATAGCAAGTCGCCGCTGCGCCATTCGATTCGATCCGACACGCCATGCTCGGCCGCGTTCGATTTCGCGACATCGATCGCGTCGGGCGAAATATCGATGGCCGTTACGCGAGCTGTCGACAAATGCTTCGCGGCGCAGACGGCCAGGATTCCGCTGCCGGTGCCGACATCGGCGATCCTTATTTCCGGACTGCCGGCCGGCCGCTCTTTTGCGAGGTCCAAAAGCCGCACGACGAGCAATTCCGTTTCCGGCCGCGGGATCAGCACTGCAGGCGTCACGCGAAATCGCAACGAGTAAAACTCGCGATAGCCGACCAAATAGGCTACCGGCGTCCCTTCCGCCCGGCGACGCACCCAACCGCGAAACGTCTGCCGCGTCTTGTCGTCGGCCACTTCATCAAAGGCCGTGTAAAGCTGAATCCGCTGGCAACCGCGAGCGGCGGCCAGCAGCACTTCGGCATCGAGCCGCGGCGTGTCGGAACCATGCTGCTTGAGATAATCGGCGGTGAACGTAAGCAGCCGGCCGATCGTCCAGGATTCGCTCATCGGGATAGAAGAACCGGGTGCGGGCTCGAACCAGGGGAAGCCGTGGCCAGCACGGCATGGATTAGCCTATTTTAGCAGGCGAACGCTATAGATCGTGCAGGCCGACTGCCAATCGCCGAAGCCGACGCGGCGCTGCGGTATCGCCGAGTCGGAAGGAAATTTGAGTGAAGCCGGATTGCCGGTCCACGCGACCAAGTCCTGGTCGTCCAAAAAACAGCGGACATCGGCCTTTTCGCCCTTCACTTTCACGACCACGCGCGCGATATAGCGCCGCCCGTTTTCCAGAACGCTCGGCGAGCGCATCGTCGGATTGGCGTCACCCGCAGCCTGCTGCCCGTCGACCATGTCCAAACCGGAAGCTTTGCCGTGGTTGCTGGACAGGACAAAGTTGCAACCGGCGCCAGCCACCGGGAAGCCGATCCACACGGCGTCGTGGTGCCGGTCGCGCGAGAACTCGACCTGCAACTCATAGCTGGATGAAATGATCTCATGCGGAAACACGATTCTCGAATCCTGGCCCTCCGAAACAATTGTGCCGCCGCGTCTGAGCCAGTTGCCCGACGCGGTGTCGCGGTCGGTATCGACTTCCGCCAACAAGTCGATGCCTTTGCTGGGGCGCGGATGAGCGACCGCCTGCGGCTGTACCGGAATGGCTTGGTAGTCCTGCTTGGCCCATTTGCCGCCTTCGCGATAATTGACCGCTCGTTCGACGCCGCCGATATTATAAACGATCTGCAAATTCTTCCGTTTGCCCGGCGCCGGATCGGTTCGTAGAAAATCGACATTCGCCTCGATATCCAAGCCCTCGCCGATTGCCTGTCGGACTCGGTCGGCCACATCGGCCCAGCCAGTTTTCCGTCCCCAGCGGGCGGAGACAATCGTCGGCGCATTCGGATTGACCGATGAGCGATCCGCGCGAGCAGAGGGCGCGAGCGTCCATTGTTGCGCGTCGGATCCGGTGTATTGCTGCAGCTCGACCGTGGGACCGTCGCCACGCAATCCGAGGCAGAGGCCGCTCTTGTCGTTCATAAATTTGTAGGCGCCTCCTTCCGCTCGCTCGACAAGCCACCGTTGATCCGGGGCATTTTCAAAGCTCCATTCAAGCGCGAAGGCGCCCGCGCCGGTGCTGCCGTCGACGATGCCCATGCACTTCCCGCTTTTCTCGTTGATGATTTTGAACTTTCCGTCGGCAATTGGAATGACCTCCCAAAGGCGGTCAGCTCCCGTGGCATCGGCCCAAACGCCGATCGCGTTTCCCGATTGCTTGCCGTCGCCGACAGTGCCGAGGCACAGTTGGCCGTGCTTACTAGTGATTCGACAGATGCCTGCCGGCGGGGCGCCGGCGGTTGGCGCCGGTCCTGGCGCGCCGGAATCTGCGACCGAGGCTTCGGCCGTCGCATGGCCGGAGACCATGCGCAAGCGAGCCGAATGAAACGCGACTGTGCCCAGCAGGACACCGAGGCCGAGCCGCCCTCGATTCGGCATCGCCCAAAAGGGGTGTTGATCGAGGGAAGTTGGACTTCCTACCCACCGCGGCAGATATTGCTTGCCGTCTAGTAAGACATCAATGCTGGCGCGGTTCTCCCCTACCATCCGAGCACGGATCAGGAGCCGATAGCGATGGCCGTTTTCAAGTGCGCCCGGCCGCACCCCGATTGGGTTCTGGGGGTCAAACGGCGGCTGGCCATTCACCGTCAGCAGCCCGCTGACCGAACCCCTCGATCCGCTCAGCATCACCATGCTCGCATGCGAGCCGATTGTAACCATGGCTGCAACATCGTGGTCGCCCGATTTACGGGTGAACTCCACTTCGAAATCGTATCCGCCGTCAATATCCACCGGCAGGGCGAGGCGGCTGTAGTCTTCCTGGCTGCTCACAACGACAAGATCGGTGCCCGTTCGCGCCCAGGAGCCGGCGACACGGTCGCGGTTCACGTCGACAAGCCCCAGAACGTCGACCCATTTGTCCAACGGAAAGGCAATCGCGCCGGACGTCCTGCTCCCGTCGATTGCGCCGTTCGCAGGCGCCATAGCGGTGGTCGGCCTTAAGTCGGCAATTTCCTTGAGACGTTTTTCGATCGCGGCTTTTTTCAAGGCCGACGCGAGATTCGGCAACGCCTCTTGATAGACGCTGCCCGCATGCAGGCGGACGCAGTCGCGCGCGATGCCGGCTTCTTTTTCGGAGATGTTCCACCACGCGTCGGCCAATTGGATTTGTTGCTCCGCGTCGGTTGGCGATTTCAGTTCCTCAGCGGCGAGCGATTTTAGTTTTTCATCGCTGCCCTTTGCCAACAGCGGCAGGCCGGTGGGCCAGTCGTTTTTGTAAAACGCTCGCCAGCGGCCGACGGCGAGGTTCGCTTCCGCGTCGGCCGGATTTTTGTCGAGCACCGCT